>JBEVMD010000331.1:0-7590 GCA_040508835.1 Duganella sp.
CGACGGCGGCCGGCACCATGAAAACCACGGCCGTGCGCCATTTTCCGAACGGGCCGGCGGACGGCACGGCGCTGGCCGACGGCACGCCGCTGCAGTACCGGGGCGCGGTGCAGGGCGCAGTCGATGGCAATACGGTGGACATGGACGTGGAACGCAACCAGTTTGCCGACAACGCCGTGCGCTACGAGGCGGGCCTGACCATGATCAATGCGCAGATCAAGGGCATGATGACGGCCCTGCAGTCCAACTAAACAGGGAAGCTGAACATGTCGCTATTTTCCATCTTCAATGTTTCCGGTTCTGCCATGAGCGCCCAGGCCCAGCGCCTCAATGTCACGGCCTCGAACCTGGCCAACGCCGACAGCACCACCAGTTCCACGGGCGAAGCGTACCGCGCGCGCCAGGTGGTGTTCGAAGCCACGCCGCCCACCAACGGCGGCGCCTCGACCGGGGTGCGGGTCAAGCAGGTGGTGGAAGACCAGTCGCCGATGAAGATGAAGTACGACCCGCAAAACCCGGCGGCCGACGACAAGGGCTACGTCACCATGCCCAACGTCAATCCGGTCGACGAGATGGTCAACATGCTGTCGGCCTCGCGTTCCTACCAGAACAATGTGGAAGTCATGAACGCGGCCAAGTCGATGTTGAACAAAACGCTGACCATCGGTCAGAACTGATAGGAACCATCATCATGGCAGTCTCCGGCATTATCGATACCCCCAAAACCGTGACCACCAACTCGGTGGCCACCAGTTCGAGCACCAGCACCACGTCCACCGACAGCGTGCAGGCGGACCAGGATAAATTCATGCTGCTCCTGGTCACCCAGCTGAAAAATCAGGACCCGCTCAACCCGATGGACAACGCCGCCATGACCAGCCAGCTGGCGCAGCTGTCCACCGTGACCGGCATCAACAAGGTCAATGCCACGCTGGAGTCGTTGCGCGCCGACCAGGCCAGCGCGCAGTCGATGACCGCGACCAACCTGATCGGCAAGGGCGTGCTGGTGGCCGGCAAGGGCATCGAGCTCAGCACCGCCACCGCTGCCGACGGCACCAAGACCAGCAGCAGCGTATTTGGCGTGGAGCTGGCCACGGCGGCCGACCAGGTCGACATCACCATCATGGACAGTACCGGCAAGACGGTGCGCACCATGACCATGAAAAGCACGGACGCCGGCACCTACCCGATTACCTGGGACGGCACCAAGGACGACAAGACGGCCGCCACGGCGGGCAGCTACACGTTTGCGGTCAAGGCCACCGCGGGCGGCAAGACGCTGGAGGACGCCACCCAGCTGCAACTGGCGGCCGTGGCCAGCGTGTCGACCGGCAGCGCGGGCGTCAAGCTCAACACATCCCTCGGCCATTTCACGCTGGCCGAAATCAAAGAAGTACTTTAACTGCACTGGATAGGGGAATACCATGTTCCAACAAGGACTGAGCGGCTTGAACGCTGCATCGAAATCGCTGTCGGTGATCGGTAACAACATCGCCAACGCCAGCACCGTCGGCTTCAAGAGTTCCGAAGCCCAGTTTGCCGACCTGTACGCCAATTCGCTCAACGGTGTCTCCGGCCAGAATCCCGGCATCGGCGTGATGACTTCCAAGCTGGCCCAGCAGTTCACGCAGGGCAATATCGAAACCACCAACAATCCGCTCGACATCTCGATCAACGGCGGCGGCTTCTTCCGCCAGACCGTGAACGGCGCCGTGCAGTACTCGCGCAACGGCCAGTTCCACGAGGATAACCAGCACACGCTGGTCAATGCGCAAGGCGCGGTGCTGACCGGCTACCTGGCCAACACGGCGGGCGTGATCCAGCTGGGCGCCCCGGTGCCGCTGGTGCTCGACAAGTCGGACCTGAAACCGGTGCAGACCACGGCCGCCAATTTCCACCTGAATCTGAGCTCGGCCGAGAAAGTGCCGGAAAAAAATCCGTTCAACGCCAACGATCCGGAAACCTATAACAAGCAGACCGTGCTCGACGTCTATGACAGCCTCGGCACCCAGCACATCATGACCACGTATTACGTCAAGACGGACGCCAATACCTGGGACGTGTACGCTGCCGCCGACAACAAGGAAATTATTTCCGCCGGCGTGGCCGCAGCCATCAACAACGACGCGGGCGTGGCTGCCGCGCGCACCGCGTACAACGACGCCATCCGCGCCACGCCGCCCGATGCCGCCACCATTGCCCAGTCCGCCGCTGCCTATGCCAACGCCGCGTACACCGTGATGCGCACGGCTGCCTCGACGGCGCCCGCCCAGGCCAGCGCCGCCCAGCTGGCTGCGCTCGACACTGCGTACGCTGCGCTCGATCCCACCAATTCCGGCAGCATCACCGGCCTGTCGCCCGACCAGATCAGCGCCAAGCTCGGCGACGCCATCACGGTGCCGGCGGTCAAGGTCGGCACGCTGCAGTTCGACCGCAGCGGCAACCTCGATCCCGCCGCCATGGCGCTGCGCACACCGCCGCAAACGCTGCCGTTCGCGATCCAGCTGCCGATCTTCCCGGACACCGGTTCGCTGCAGCCGCTGACGGTGGCAACCACCTTCAACAACACCACGCAGTACGGCAGCGCCACCAACGACCTCGGCTCCACGCAGGACGGTTACTCGGCCGGTTCGTGGCAGCGTTTGACGATCGACGAGAACGGCATCATCCTGGGCCAGTACAGCAACGGCAAGTCGCGCGCCATGGGCCAGATCGCCATGGCCAACTTCGCCAGCGTCGATGGCCTGGTCCCGCTCGGTAACAATGCGTGGTCGGAAAGCGCGGCCTCGGGCCAGCCGATGATCGGCGTGCCGAACGCCGGCTCGATGGGGCAGTTGCGGTCCAGCTCGGTGGAAACGTCGAACGTGGACCTGACCGAGGAGCTGGTCAACATGATCACCGCGCAGCGCGTCTACCAGGCCAATGCGCAGACCATCAAGACCGAAGACTCGCTGCTGCAAACGCTGGTCAACCTGCGCTGATGAGGTAAATCATGGACCGTCTGATCTACACCGCGATGACGGGTGCGCGGCACGTGCTGGACCAGCAGGCCACCGTGTCGAACAACCTGGCCAACGCCACCACCAACGGCTTCCGCTCGCAGATCGACGCGTTCCGGGCCGTGCCGGTGGTGTCGGACGGCCTGGCCACGCGCGCCTTCGTGGTCGATGCCACGGTGGGCTCCAACTTCAGCACCGGGCCCATGCAAACCACCGGCCGCCCGCTCGACATCGCCATCCGCGACCAGGGCTGGCTGGCCGTGCAGTCGGCCGACGGGTCCGAAGCATACACGCGCAACGGCAGCCTGAAGGTCAACGAAAACGGCCTGCTGCAAACCACCAGCGGCCAGAACGTGATCGGCGAGGGCGGTCCGATCGCCGTGCCGCCCGACACCAACATCACCATTGCCAGCGACGGCACGGTGAGCACGGTGTCCACCGAATTTCAGCCGGGCCCCTCCAACGTGCTCGGTCGTATCAAGCTGGTCAATCCACCGACGGCGGGCCTCTTGCGCGGCGACGACGGCCTGTTCCGCCAAAGCGACGGCACGCCGGCCCAGAACGACCCGGCGGTGCGCGTGGTCGATGGTGTGCTCGAAGGCAGCAACGTCAATCCGGTGGACGCCATGGTCAACATGATCAGCCTGGCACGGCAGTTCGACATGCAAATGAGCCTGTTGAAGAACGCCGAGAATAACGCCGCAAAAGCCACCCAGATCCTCGCTTTAGGTTGACCCCGACTCCCGCATAATGCTGTTGTGGGATGAGCGTTTGCCGCCGTGGCCAGCGCCCATCCAAGCTACGGGAGAAGGATCATGATACGTTCACTTTGGATCGCCAAGACCGGCATGGAAGCGCAGCAGACGCAGCTTGACGTCACGTCGCACAACCTGGCCAACGTCAGCACCACCGGTTTCAAAAAGTCGCGCGCGGTGTTCGAGGATCTGCTGTACCAGAACATCCGCCAACCCGGCGGCCAGTCGTCGCAACAGACCAACCTGCCGTCCGGCATGCAGCAAGGTACCGGTGTGCGGCCTGTCGCCATCGAGCGCATCCACACCCAGGGCAATCCGCAGGCCACCGGCAACGACAAGGACATCATGGTCAACGGCGCCGGCTTCTTCAACGTGCTGCTGCCCGACGGCTCCACTGCCTACACTCGCGACGGCTCCTTCCAGCGCGACAACAACGGTCAGATGGTCACGTCCAGCGGCTTCGTGCTGCAACCGCCGATCACGATCCCGATCGAAGCGCAGAACATCACCGTCGGCCGCGACGGTACGGTCTCGGCCCTGGTGCCGGGCACGGTGGCGCCGCAGCAGCTGGGCGCGCTGCAACTGTCCACCTTCATCAACCCCACCGGGCTGGAATCGAAGGGCGAGAACCTGTATGTCGAAACGGGCGCCTCCGGCGCACCGCAAACCAATACGCCGGGCACCAACGGCCTGGGCTCGATCCTGCAGGGCTACGTGGAATCGTCGAACGTCAACGTGGTCGAGGAAATGGTCAACATGATCCAGAGCCAGCGCGCGTACGAAATCAACTCCAAGGCCATCACCACGTCGGACCAGATGCTGGCCCGCCTGTCGCAGCTTTAATTCGGCTGCAAGGAACACGTCATGAAACACGCTACCCTCTTCGTCACCGCTGCCCTGCTGGCACTGAGCGGCTGCGCCAGCGTCACCCCCAGCTCGATCGTCGATGCGCCGCGCAGCGCGCGCCCGCTCACCAGCGAGCAGATGCAGGTGCGCCCGACCAGCGGCGCCATCTACCAGGGCGGCAACTTCCGTCCCATCTTCGAGGACCGCCGCGCGCGCCAGGTGGGCGATGTGCTCACGCTGGTCATCACCGAACGCACCACGGCCAACAAGGCTGGCACCAATTCGGCCAACAAGACCAGCGCGGTCAGCATCGGCCTGCCCAAGCCGCTGCAGGGCACGTTCGGCAATCCGCTGGCCATCAACAACGAAAACAGCTTTTCCGGCGCCGACAACCAGACCGCCAGCAATGCCTTCACGGGCACCATGGGCGTGACGGTCGTGGAGGTCCTGCCCAACGGTAACCTGATCGTGGCGGGCGAAAAGCAGATCGCCATGAACAAGGGCGTGGAATTCATCCGCTTCTCGGGGATGGTCAATCCTGACAATATTGCCACCGGCAATACGGTCGCGTCGACTGCCGTGGCCGACGCCCGCGTCGAGTACCGCACCAGCAGCCAGGTGGACAAGGCGGAAGTGGCGTCGATGGTCTCGCGCTTCTTCCAGAGCATCCTGCCATTCTGAGGCCGATCATGAATCATTCCGAACCGATTCGTAGCGCCCGCCGCATCCGTAGCGTCCGTGGCGCCGTGGCCCGCTGCAAGCACGCCCTGGTGGTGGCTGGCATCATCGCGGGCAGCGTGGTGCTGTCCATGCTGCTGGCGCAACCAGCGCATGCCGAGCGCCTGCGCGACCTGGCCAGTATTGCCGGCGTGCGCCAGAACCAGCTGATCGGTTACGGCATCGTGGTCGGCCTGGACGGCAGCGGCGACCAGACCACGCAGACCCCGTTTACCGTGCAAAGCGTGCTGTCGATGCTGCAGCAGCTGGGCGTGAACCTGCCGCAAGGCACGCAGCTGCAGCTGAAAAACGTCGCGGCCGTCATGGTCACCTCGTCGCTGCCGCCGTTTTCGCAGCCGGGCCAGACGCTCGACATCACGGTGTCGTCGATGGGGAATGCCAAGAGCCTGCGCGGCGGCACCCTGCTGATGACGCCGTTGAAAGGCGCCGATGGCCAGGTGTACGCCATGGCCCAGGGCAATGTGCTGGTGGGCGGCGTGGGCGTGCAGGCGGGCGGCGCCGGTGGCGGCGGCAGTTCGCTGACCGTCAACCACCTGGCAGTGGGCAAGATTTCTGCCGGTGCAACGGTGGAGCGCGCCGTGGCGTCCAGCCTGGGCGAGGGCAATATGATCCGCCTGGAACTCAATACTGCCGACTTCGCCACGGCCAGCCGCGTGGTGGACGCCATCAATGACAAATACGGCGCGGGGATAGCCTATGCGCTCGACAGCCGCGTGATCCGCGTGCAGTCGCCCAGCAGCAGCGACCAGCGCGTGTCGTTCATCGGCACCTTGCAGGACATGAATGTCAATCCGGCCGAACAGCCGGCCAAGGTGATCATGAATGCGCGCACCGGTTCGGTCGTGATGAACCGCGCCGTCACGCTTGAGACGTGCGCCATATCGCATGGCAACATGTCAGTATCGGTATCGTCCGATCCACAGGTGAGCCAGCCCAACCCCTTGTCGGGCGGCAGCACGGTGGTCACCCAGAACCAGAACGTGGCCATCAAAAAAGATGGCGGCAAGGTCATGATGGTCAAGGGCGGCGCATCGCTGGCCGAGGTGGTCAAGGCGCTCAACGCTATCGGCGCCACGCCGCAAGACCTGCTGTCGATCTTGCAGGCAATGAAGGCCGCAGGTTCGCTGCGCGCCGAACTGGAAATCATTTAAGTGGACATTCGGGAAGAGCGCCATGGCCAGCCAAAATACCAACGTTAGTAATGATCTCAGCCGCAAGTTCGCGCTGGACGTCAAGGACATGGGCAGCCTGCGCCAGGGCGCCCGCGCCGGGACGTCCGACGCGCTCAAGGGCGCGGCCACCCAGTTCGAAGCCATGTTCGTCAACATGATGATGAAAAGCATGCGCGACGCCTCGCCGCAGGACGGTCTCACCAACAGCGAGCAGACCAAGATGCTCAACGGCATGCTGGACCAGCAAACCAGCCAGAACATTGCCAAGAAGGGCATCGGCCTGTCCGACATGCTGGTGCGCCAGCTGAGCAAGAACGATACCCAGGCGCTGGCCGTGGGCGGCGCCGGCGATGCTGCCGACGGCGCCAACGCGGGCAGCTTTGCCGGCATGGCCAGCCTGATGGACGCCAAGTTGCAAAAAGCCATAGCCGCGGCGGGTGGCAATGCCAAGACGGAAGCTGCGTCCGCTGCTACTGGCACCACTGGCACCGCTGCCGCCACGACCGCCACCGCCGCCCGGCGCGGCTCGCAGGCGCCGCACGTGGTCAGCTTCCAGGAAAAATTGTCGGCCCACGCGGACGAAGCCAGCGCCGCCACCGGCATCCCCGCCAAGTTCATGCTGGGCCAGGCTGCGCTCGAGAGCGGCTGGGGCAAGCGCGAGATCAAGGGCCGCGACGGCACCAACAGCAACAACCTGTTCGGCATCAAGGCCACGGCCGACTGGAAAGGAAAAGTGGTCGAAGCGACCACGACCGAATACGTCAACGGCAAGGCCCAGACCAAGGTGGAGCGCTTCCGCGCCTACGACAGCTATGCCGACAGCTTCAAGGACTATGCGCGCCTGATTACCGACAATCCGCGCTATGAAAAAGTGCTGGCCAGCGCCGGTGATGCCAGCGCCTTCGCGCAGGGCCTGCAAAAGGCGGGCTATGCCACCGATCCCCAATATGCCAACAAATTGACTAGCATAATAAAACGGTCGTTGGCGGGTTAAGCAAGGCTCAGGAAGGTCAGAAAACCTCAAAATTCAAGTGTATGGCTGCCGTGCCGTAAATCAAAATAACATAAAGCGAATTGATC
>JBEVMD010000356.1:0-9045 GCA_040508835.1 Duganella sp.
GGGTGCGCAACGGCACCGAGTCGATCCACGCAGCGTCCACGGAAATTGCCAGCGGCAACCTCGACCTGTCCGCCCGCACCGAGCAGCAGGCCGGCGCGCTGGAAGAAACTGCCGCGTCCATGATCGAGCTCACCAGCACCGTCAAGCAGAACAACGACAACGCCAGCCAGGCCAGCGAGCTGGCCGGCAACGCTTCGTCGATCGCGCTCAAGGGCGGCCAGGCGGTGGAAGAAATGGTGACCACCATGGGCGCCATCAGCGATGCGTCCGGCAAAATCGTCGACATCATCGCAGTGATCGACGGCATCGCGTTCCAGACCAATATCCTGGCGCTCAATGCGGCCGTGGAAGCGGCGCGCGCCGGCGAGCAGGGGCGCGGTTTCGCGGTGGTGGCCACCGAGGTGCGCAACCTGGCCCAGCGTTCGGCCACGGCCGCGCAGGAAATCAAAAAGCTGATCAACGACTCGGTGGGGCAGATTGCGTCGGGCAGCAAGCTCGCGGGCGTGGCCGGCGCCACCATGGGCGACGTGGTGGCCAGCGTCCAGCGCGTGACGGCCGTGATCGCCGAAATCACCGTGGCCGGCCAGGAGCAGACCGAGGGCATCGCCCAGATCAGCTCTGCCATTAGCCATATGGACGGCGTGACGCAACAGAATGCCGCGCTGGTGGAAGAGGCGGCGGCCGCAGCAGACGCCCTGCAACAGCAGGCGGCGGGCCTGGCCGAAGCGGTGAGCGTGTTCAAGATCCGCGCCTGATCCGGCGCTGCGCAGGCGTCATGCAGGACGCTTCCTGAACGCATTCTGGACGGATATATGTGACAATAATGCATGCCTATCCGTCCAGACTATGCCGCGCTGTTTGCCGCGTCCCCCTACCCTTACCTGCTGATCGATACCAGCTTTATCCTGATAGGCGCCAATCCCGCCTACCTGCGGGCCACCGGCCGCACCGAGGACGACCTGGTCGGCAAGCATATCTTCGACGCCTTTCCCGCCAACCCGGCCGATCCCGACTCGACCAACCTGGACGAAGTGCGGCGCTCGATCGAGCTGGCCATTGCCACCCGCAAGCCCCATACCAGCGCGCTGCTGCGCTATGCCGTGCCGGTGCAGACCCCACAAGGCGTGGTGTTCGACCAGCGCTACTGGAGCGCCATCCACACCCCCGTGTTCGATGCGGCAGGCGACGTCACGTTCATCTCGCAGAACGCCATCGACGTGACCGAGCTGTACCGTTTTGACGGGTCCACCGGAAAATACTACCTGAAGCAGGACGCCAACGCCGTGCCCGACGTGCCGCAGTTTAACCGGCCGCAGATGCACGAAGCGATGACCCGCATCCTGACGGCCGAGCGCAGCCAGCTGCAGATCATGTTCAACCAGGCGCCCGGCTTCATCGCCGTGCTCACCGGCGCCGACCATGCGTTCGAGATGGCCAACGACGCCTTTTATCAACTGGTGGGCTACCGCGACATCATCGGCAAGCCGGCCGCGCAGGCGCTGCCCGAACTGGCCGGACAAGGCATCGATGCGCTGATGGACACCGCTTTTACGACGGGCGAACCGGTGGTGATCCGCGACCGCAAGGTCACGCTGCAGCGCCTGCCCGGCGGCCAGTCCGAAGACCGGTACGTGGACCTGCTGTACCAGCCCGTCATCGGCCAGGAGCAGCGCGTCACGGGCATCTTCGTGCAGGGCATCGATGTGACGGCCGCGCACCAGGCCAACCTGGCGCTGCAGGAAAAACTCCAGCAACTGGAGGACGCGCGCATCAGCCAGGCATTCCAGCTCGACCTGTCCGACCGCCTGCGCCAGCTGCGCGACCCGGACGACGTCAGCGCCACGGCCTGCGCCCTGCTCGGGCAGCGCCTGCACGCCTCGCGCGTGCTGTACGCCGAGGTGGACGAGGACCGCGGCACGGTGGCAATCCGCCGCGACTGGACCGCGCCCGGCATCCCGAGCCTGGCCGGCTACACCAAGACGCTCGACAGCGTAACGCCCGAGATCCTCGCCACGCTGCGCGCCGGTCACAAGACGGTCAACCATGACGTGACCACCGATCCCCGCACGGCCGGCCGCAGCGCGATCTACGCACCGATCATGGTCGGCGCCGAAGTGCTGGTGCCGCTGGTGCGCGCCGGCCAGCTGCAGGTGGTGCTGAGCATCCAGAGCGCCACGCCGCGCGCGTGGCGCGACAGCGAAATCGGCCTGGTGGGCGAAATCGCGGAACGCACGTGGTCGGCCATCGAAACGGCGCAGGCGCAAGCCGCGCTGCGTGCCGAACGCGACCAGAGCCAGTATATTTTCGACAGCATGACCGAGGGCTTTGCCGTGCTCGACCGGCACTGGACCATTGTGCGCATGAATGCCGAGGGCATGCGCATCACCCAGCGCGCCGCTGCCGACCTGATCGGACGCGACCACTGGGACGTCTGGCCCGAACTGCAAGGCACCGAAGCGGAAACCATTTATCGCCGCGTGATGGCCACGGGCCGCACCGAAATCATCGAGATTGCCCACGTGCTCCCCGACGGCGCCCGCGTGTGGATCGAGATCCGCACCCACCGCGCGCTCGACGGCGGCATCGCCTTCTTCTTCCGCGACGTGACCGAGCGCCGCGCCACCCAGGAACAGCTGACCAACGCGGACCGGCGCAAGGACGAGTTCCTGGCGATGCTGGCGCACGAGCTGCGCAACCCGCTGGCGCCGATCCGCGCCGCCGCCGACCTGTTGCAGGTGGCCAGGCTGGACGACGCCGGCATCCGCAAGACCAGCCAGATCATCGGCCGCCAGGTGGTGCACATGACCACGCTGGTGGACGATCTGCTGGACGTCTCGCGCGTCACGCGCGGCCTGGTGGAGCTGCATACCGAGTGCCTGGATGTGCGCCACCTCGTCAACGACGCCATCGAGCAGGTGACGCCGCTGATGCGCGCGCGCCGCCACCAGCTCGGTTTCGAGCTGCCGCCCGACGCGCCGCTGGTCATGGGCGACAAGAAACGCCTGGTGCAGGTACTGGCGAACCTGCTGGGCAACGCAGCGAAGTACACGCCCGAGGACGGCCAGGTGGCGGTGTCCATCGATGTGCGCAACACGCACGTGCTGATCCAGGTGACGGACAACGGCATCGGCATGGCCGCCCGACATGGTCGAGCGCGCGTTCGACCTGTTTGCCCAGGCCGAGCGCACGTCGGACCGGTCGCTGGGCGGGCTGGGCCTGGGCCTGGCGCTGGTCAAAAGCCTGGTCACGCTGCACGAGGGTACGGTCCACTGCGACAGCGCCGGCATCGGCCATGGCAGCACGTTTACCGTGTGCCTGCCGCGCCAGCTTGCCGATGACGCGGCCGGCCCCGACCAGGCTGCCGATCCGGCCACGCTCGCGCGCGCCGGCGCCGCCCTGCGCATCATGCTGGTGGACGACAATGTCGACGCTGCCACCATGCTCAGCCTGCTGCTGGACTTGCAGGGCCACCAGGTGGTCATCGAGCACGATGCCGGCAGCGCACTGGCCCACGCCGAGCTCGATCGACAGGACGTGTTCCTGCTCGATATCGGCTTACCCGATATCGACGGCAACGACATGGCCAAGCGGCTGCGCGCGCGGCCCGGCACCGCCAGCGCCGTGCTGATCGCCGTCACCGGCTACGGCCAGGAAACCGACCGCGCCCAGACCGCCGCCGCCGGCTTCGACCACCACCTGGTCAAACCGGTGGACCTGCACCAGCTGATGACCATCCTTGCCAACGTGGCGACCGTGGCCAGACATGAGGCCGGCGACGCCAATGCATGAGTTTGCGTACGATGCCCGACGGGGATTGCTGCAATCCCCGTCCCGTCATCTACTGGAAGGAATGCTATGTCATCAGTTCTGCAAGGAAAAGTCGCATTGGTCACCGGCGCCGGTTCCGGCATCGGCCGCGCCGTTGCCATCGCTTACGCCGCAGCCGGCGCCAAGGTCGTGGTCTCCGACATCAACCAGGAGGGCGGCGACGAGACCGTGGGCGCCATCCGGTCAGCGGGCGGCGACGCCATCTTCGTGATGGCCAACACGTCCCTGCCCGCCGACAACGAAGCGCTGGTGGCCGCCACCGTCCAGCACTACGGCGCGCTGCACATCGCCTGCAACAACGCGGGCGTGGGCGCGCCGCCGGCCGACATCGGCGAGTACGCGATTGAAAACTGGGACAAGGTCATCGGCATCAACCTGTCCGGCGTGTTCTACGGCATGCGCTACCAGTTGCCAGCCATGCTGGCCGCAGGCGGCGGCGCCATCGTCAACATGGCGTCCATCCTGGGCCAGGTGGCCACGCGCCAGAACAGCGCCTATGTCGCCGCCAAGCACGGCGTGGTGGGACTGACCAAGGCTGCGGCGCTGGAATACGCCACGCGCGGCATCCGCGTCAATGCCGTGGGCCCCGGCTACATCGACACGCCAGCCGTGCGGCGCATGTCGGACGCGGCGCGCGCGCCGCTGGTGGCCCAGCACCCGCTCGGCCGTCTCGGCGAAGCGGACGAGGTGGCGGCGCTGGTCGTGTGGCTCAGTTCGGACCAGGCGTCATTCGTGACGGCATCGTACTACCCGGTCGATGGCGGGCTGCTGGCGCAGTAAGGGGCAGTCACCGCGCACGGACCGGCAGTTGGCACGCGGCGATTGCGCCCGCGCGCCAACTTCGCTACAATTGAGAATGATTCTTGTTCCGATCTTGACGGCAATCGGCCGCCAGGCGGATACCGGCCCCTTACTCCCATGCCAGCGACCGATTTCAGCCTCCCCACGCCCAGCTTGCCACAAGCCGCCCTGCCGCAGCCGGACATCGGCGACCTGTACCGGGCGCACCACGGCTGGCTGCAGCAATGGTTGCGCCGCAAGCTCGGCAACGGCGGCGACGCGGCCGACCTGGCGCACGACACGTTCCTGCGCATCCTGGGCAAGCGCGAACCACCCGACGTGCAGGCGCCGCGCGCCTACCTGAGCACGATCGCGCGCGGGCTGATGGCCGACTTCTTCCGCCGCCAGAGCCTCGAGCGCACCTATCTGGAAACGCTGGCCACGCTGCCCGAGCAGCACGCGCCCTCGCCCGAAGCGCGCGCCCTGATCCTTGAAGCGCTGACCGCCATTGACGCCATTCTCGACGGCATGAAACCGGCCGTGCGGCAAACGTTTTTGCTGTCGCAGCTGGAGGGACTGACGTATCCCGAGATCGCCGCACAGCTGGGCGTGTCGCTGCGCACCGTCAACAACCACATGGCCCGCGCGTTCGACCACTGCTATCTGGCGGCGCCGTGACGGACGCTGCGGCCCGCGACGACCAGGCGCTGCGCAAGCAGGCCGTGGCGTGGTGCACGCTGCTGTGCTCGGGTCAGGCCACGGCCAGCGACCACGCGGCATGGCAGCAATGGCACCAGGGTCATCCCGACCACCAGCGCGCCTGGCAGCGCCTGGCATCCGTGCGCGGCCTGCTCCACACGATTCCTCCGCACATCGGCACGCCGGTACTGCAAGCGCAGCACCGGGGCCGGCGCCAGGCGCTGCGCGGGCTGGCGCTGCTGGCGTCCGGCAGCGCGCTCGGCTACGCCGTGTACCGCAACGGGCACGATACTGCGCCATGGCGCGCAGCGCTGGCCGAACACCGCACGGCCGTGGGACAGCAGCGCAGCGTGCGCCTGGCTGACGGCTCGCTGTTGATACTCAATACCGCCAGCGCGGTCGACGTGCGCTTCGGCCCGGACCAGCGCACGGTGCTGCTGCGCACCGGCGAAATCCTGGTCGAAACCGCGCACCGGCGCCAACCGGGCGCGCCAGTCGATCACCGTCCGTTCGTGGTGGAAACCGCTGACGGCGCCATCGAAGCGCTGGGCACCCGCTTTACCGTGCGGCGTCACCAGGACAGCACCGAGGTGGTGGTGCTCGAACACGCGGTGGCGGTGCGCCTGCCACGACAGCAGGACCGGCCGCTGCTGGTGCGCGCAGGACAGCGCCTCGATTTCAATGCAGTCGTGGCCAGCCCGGTAGAGGCCGCCGACGACACGGCCGCCCTGTGGCGCGACGGCAGCATCGTGGTGGACGACTGGCCGCTGGCCAGGCTGCTGGCGGAACTGGACCGCTACCGGCCCGGCCACCTCGGCTGCGAACCGGCAGTTGCCGCCATGCGCGTATCGGGCGCCTTCCCGGTGCGGAACACGGACCAGGCGCTGGCCGTGCTGGCGCGTTCGCTGCCGGTACGCGTGCGGCGGCTGACGCGCTATTGGGTCAGCGTCGGCCCGGCCTGAAAAATATTTCAGAAAAGTGTGCATGTTTTTCCATCTGGTGCGGCCTACAGGGGGCAAGTTCCACGCAAGCCCTTTCCACCATCCATAGAGACCATGATGCCCTTTCGACCATTGACCTTCCCCCTGCGCCCGGCGCCCGTGACATTGGCGGTGCTGGCGGCCGTGGCAGTGACCGCCGTCGCACCCGCCCGCGCGCAATCGGCTGCACCATCCGCTGCACGGTCCGCGACACCTGCGGGCGCCGCCGCGCAAAAAACCTACCAGATACCCGCCGGCACACTTACCAGCGTGCTGGGCCGGTTTGCGGCGTCGGCCGGCGTGGCATTATCATTCGACCCCGGCATCACCGCCGGCCGCAATTCGTCGGGTCTGCAGGGCGAGCATTCGGTCGCGTCCGGTTTTGCCAGCCTGCTGGCCGGCTCCGGCCTGCAGGCGGTCGCCAGCGACGGCGGCTACGTGCTGCAAAAAGCGGGCGCTGCGGTTGCGGCAGACGGCGGCGCCGCACCAGTGAGCGTGCTGCCGCTCGTCACTGTCCAGGCCCAGGACCCGGGCAACCTGAGCGAAGGCAGCGGCGCCTACACGCTGGGCGCCAGCAGCACGGCGACCAAGCTGTCGCTGTCGCTGCGCGAAACGCCGCAGAGCATCAGCGTGATCACGCGCCAGCGCATGGACGACCAGAACCTCAACACGGTCGCCAGCGTGCTGGAACAGACGCCGGGCATCAATATCCAGCATATCGACAGCGAACGGTTTTCGATCTTCTCGCGCGGCTACGGCATCGACAGCTACCAGTTCGACGGCGTGCCCACCACGCTGGTCATCACCACCACCGCCACCCCGCAAAGCACGGGCGACATGGCGCTGTACGATCACATCGACGTGCTGCGCGGCGCGGCCGGCCTGATGACCGGCGCCGGCGAACCGTCGGGCACCATCAACCTGGTGCGCAAGCGTCCCACGGCGACCTTCCAGGCCAGCGCGGCCGCCACGCTGGGCTCCTGGCAGATGCGCCGCGCCGAGGTGGACGTGGCGGGACCGCTGACCGACGATGGCAAGGTGCGTGGCCGCGTGGTGGCGGCGCACCAGCAGAGCGACAGCTTCATCGACTACTATACGCAGAAAAAACAGCTGGTCTACGGCATCGTGGAAGCCGACCTGGCGCCGTCCACCCAGCTGTCGGCCGGGGTCGATTACACGCGGTCCGATCCGCGCGGCGTGTCGTTTGCCAGCTTCCCCCTGTTTTATGCGGACGGCGGCCAGACCGACTTCGACCGTTCGGTCAACCCGGCGTCCCGCTGGAGCAGCCGCAAGCAGGATACGCTCAATGCGTTTGCCACGCTCGAACACCGGCTGCCGTCGGACTGGCTGGTCAAACTGTCGCTCAACCATCTGTACAGCAAGCGCACCAGCAAGCAGGCCTCGGCCAGCTGGGGCTTTCCCGACCGCGCGACGGGCGCGGGCATGATGCTGTTCGGCGGCGCGGGGCTGGGGTGGCAACGCCAGGAAGGCGTCGATGTGCAGGTGCAGGGACCGTTCGAGCTGTTCGGCCGCCGCCACGAAGTGGTTGCCGGCTTTAACTATGCCAAGTTCGACGACCGCAGCGCGCCCGACGTCACCGACGTCGAAGGCCGCGCAGTCAATTTTTATACGTGGGACGGCAACACGGCCGAGCCGTCGCCGGCGGAACTGCTGCTCAACAACGACACCAATATCCGCCAGAACGGCGCCTACCTTGCCACGCGCTTGAAACCGGCCGACGACCTGTCCGTGATCGTGGGCGCGCGCACCAGCAACTACCGCTACCATTACACCTTCGATTATGTGCAGCCGGACAGGACCGATCAACTGACCGAGTACCGCGCCAGCGGCGAAGTCACCCCGTATGCCGGCGTGGTCTATAACGTCACGCCGGGGCAGACGCTGTACGCCAGCTACACCAGCATCTTCAAGCCGCAAAGCGTGCGCGACCGTACTGGCGCCGGCCTCGCGCCGCGCGAAGGCAAAAGTTACGAGGCGGGCTGGAAGAGCGACTGGCTCGACCGGCGCGCAACGTCCGCCGTGGCGCTGTTCGAAACGCGCCAGGACAACCTGGCCGAACGCGATCCAGGCCAGGTGGTGCCCGGCAGCCTCAACCAACCGGCCTACCTGGCCGTCAAGGGCGCCAGGACGCGCGGCATCGACCTCGAACTGAGCGGCCAGCTGGCCCCGGGCTGGAACATCAATACCAGCTTCAGCCACAGCACCACGGAAGACAACAAGGGCGAACGCATCGGCACCGCGGCGCCAGCCAACCTGTTCAAGCTGTGGACCACGTACCGCCTGCCAGGCAGCTGGCGCGGCCTGACCGTGGGCGGCGGCGCCAACTGGCAAAGCAGCATGCATTTTTCCGCCACGCCCTGGCAGCTCGGCAAGACCGTCACCGCCCGCCAGGACGCCTATATCATTGCCAACCTGATGGCCCGCTACCAGTTCAACCATCGCGTGGCGCTGACGGTCAATGTGAGCAACCTGTTCGACAAAACCTACCTCAGTTCGCTCGACACGACATTCTACGGCGGCTATTTTGGCGATCCGCGGAATGTGTCGGCAAGCTTGCGGTATCAGTTCTGACGTCACAAAGCTCGCCGCTGCCATCGCAGCTGGCATGGGCAGCTGGCATCCGCAGCTGGCATGGGCAGCTGCGGGCAAGCTGGCGACGGCTTACCCGGGCAACCCCGCCAGCAACTTATCGAGCGTGATCGGATAATCGCGCACCCGCACGCCGGTGGCGTTGTAG
>JBEVMD010000363.1:0-13844 GCA_040508835.1 Duganella sp.
TCAAATGAAGTTTTCCCTAGTAAAATAACGAAAAATAGCCCTTTGCAGGCCACTTTTCGACCACGAATGTAGCCAAACAACAAAATCCGGAGACCTTGCCCCGATGCACCGACGATCATTCGCCCAACTGGCCCTGAGCCTCCCTTTTTACGCGGTTCTTTGCTATCCAGCAATGGCGCAAAATGCGGGCCGCACCTTTGAAAACGTGGCGTCCCGCGATGGCCAGCTTGAAATCCGCACCAGCGACGGCCGCTACCTGATCAAGCCGTACTCGAACGCCATCGTGGAAACCACTTTCATTCCCAACGGCGAGCAGGTCGACCCGGCGTCGCACGCCGTGGTGCTGGCGCCCGCTGCGGTCCGGACCACGGTGGCCGATCGGGGCGACCGCATCGAGTTCGCCACACCCGGCATCGTCGTTACCGTCACCAAGTCGCCGTTCCGCATTGCCTATGCCTACAAGGGCAAGCCGCTGGTGGCCGAAAAACTCGGCTACCTCAAGGTACGCGACGATGTGGCCACCGGCAGCAAGGATATCAACAAGGGCGAGGCGCGCGAACTGGAAGCGATCGAATTCGCGCTCGACGGCAGCGAAGCGCTGTACGGCGCCGGCGCGCGCGCAGTGGGCATGAACCGGCGCGGCCACCGCTTTACGCTGTACAACAAGGCCGACTACGGCTACGGCGCCACCTCGAAGCAGCTCAACTACGGCATGCCGATTGCGATGTCGTCGAAACTGTATGCGCTGCACTTCGATAACGCCCAAACCGGCTACCTCGATTTCGACAGCAAGAAGACCAACAGCCTGACGTGGGAAACCATTGGCGGGCGCAAGACTTACCAGGTGATCGCGGGCGACACGTGGCAAGACGTGGTGGGCAACTACACCAGCCTGACCGGCAGGCAACCGCTGCCGCCGCGCTGGGCGTTCGGTAACTTCGCCATGCGCTTCGGCTATCACACGGAAGCGGAGGCGCGCAAAACCGTTGCGCAGTTTGCAGCGGACGACATCCCGCTCGATGCCATCGTGCTCGACCTGTACTGGTTCGGCAAGGAGGTCAAGGGCACGATGGGCAACCTGGCATGGGACCAGGACAGCTTTCCCAACCCCACCGGCATGGTGGCCGACTTCCAGCAGCGCGGCGTGCAGACGGTGGTCATTTCCGAGCCGTTTATTGTCGACACGTCGCGCCGCTGGCAGGAAGCGCTCGACAAGAACATCCTGGGCACGGGGCCGGACGGCAAGCCGCTGGCGTACGATTTCTTCTTCGGCCACACGGGCCTGATCGACATTTTTGGCGCACCGGGCAAAGACTGGCTGTGGAATATTTATAAAGGGCTGCGCCAGCAAGGCGTGACAGGCGTATGGGGCGACCTGGGCGAGCCGGAGCTGCACCCCGCCGCCATGCGCCACGCCACCGGCAGCGCCGACGAGGTGCACAACATCTATGGCCACCAGTGGGCGCGCCTGGTGGCCGAAGGCTACCAGAAGGACTTCCCGACCGAGCGGCCGTTCATCCTGATGCGCGCCGGCTACTCGGGCACGCAGCGCTACGGCATCATCCCATGGTCGGGCGACGTCGACCGCAGCTGGGGCGGCCTGCAGTCGCAGCCGGAAATCGCGCTGCAGATGGGCATGCAGGGCGCCGGCTATATGCACTCGGACCTGGGCGGCTTCGCCAACCCGGTGGAGGACGACGAACTGTACACGCGCTGGCTGCAGTACGGCGTGTTCCAGCCCGTGTTCCGCCCGCACGCGCAGGAAGAAGTGCCATCCGAACCCGTGTACCGCAATGCCGCCACCAAGGCGTTGGCGCGCGACGCGATTCGCCTGCGCTACGCGCTGCTGCCGTATAACTACACGCTCGGCTTCGACAACAACCAGCTGGGCCTGCCGCTGATGCGCCCGATGGTGTACGAGGAGCCCAACAACCCGGCCGCGCAGGCCATGGCATCCACGTACCTGTGGGGCCAGGACTTCCTGGTGACGCCGGTGATGACCAAGGGCGCGCAGACGGCCAGCGTGTACTTCCCGGCCACCAGCGCCTGGTTCGATTTCTACACGGGCGAACGGCATGCGGGCGGCGCCAGCAAGACCGTCGCCTTGAAGCCCGACCACATTCCCGTGTACGTGCGCGCGGGCGCTTTCATTCCCATGGCCGACGTGGTGCAGACCACGCGCGACTACAACACCGGTCACCTCGCCCTGCACTATTACCACGACACGTCGGTGCGCAGCAGCGCCGGCAAGCTGTACGACGACGACGGCGTGACGGCGCAGGCGTACGAGCAGGGTCGATACGAGCTGCTGCATTTCTCCAGCACGCTGCAGGGCCGCCGCCTGGCGCTGCACGTGCAGTCGGCGGTGGGCAAGCACTACCAGCGCCCGCAGCGCGCCATCGATGTGAGCGTGCATAACGTGGACAGAAAGCCGGCCGCCGTGCGCGTGGACGGCAAGGCGGCGGTATTTGCGTGGCATGCGGCCGGCAAGCTGCTGACCGTCCAACTGCCGCCCGGCGCTGCGGCGACCCGACAAATCGACATCGCCCTGTAGCAGCGCCTGACTTGCGATAACCGGGCAGTGGCGCCACTGCCCGGGGCGTTACCAACATAAAACAGTGTTAAAATTCTGCCGCACAGATTTCGCCATAGTACGGATTAGATTTTAACCTTTAGTTACAAACCGAGATATCCCTGGTGTGAATGCCTCATCCCCGGCACGTCCGGCCGTTTCGCGGTCGATCAGCGCGTGCATCAGCGCTTTTCCCCGACGGTTAGATAGCGTTTTGACTGGTCTCGGCGCTAACGCGACAATCCCTTTCTCTGCACGACTGCGGTAGTTCTGCGCCCCATGGCGGAATCGATTCCGCGAGACATTACGATTTATTCAATGCAGCAAAGGTGTCAAAATGAATGTTCCTTTTCTTGATCTGAAGGCCGCTTACCTTGAGTGCCAGGCCGAGATCGACTCTGCCATCCAGCGTGTGCTGCATAGCGGTTATTACATCGGCGGCCCGGAGGTCGAGTCGTTCGAGGCGGAATTCGCGCAATTTTGCGACGCCCGCGAATGCGTGGGACTGGCCAACGGACTCGATGCCTTGCACCTTGCGTTGCGCGCCATGGATGTGGGCCCTGGCGACGAAGTTATTGTTCCGAGCAACACGTTTATCGCCACCTGGCTGGCCGTCAGCCAATGCGGCGCCGCAATCGTTCCGGTCGAACCCGATGCCCGCACTTTCAATATCGATCCAGCCCTGATCGAGGCGGCCATCACGCCGCGTACCAAGGTCATCATTCCGGTCCACCTGTACGGCCAGCCGGCCGACCTCGATCCCATCCTGGCCATCGCCCGCAAGCACGGCCTGCGCGTGCTGGAAGACGGCGCCCAGGCGCATGGCGCGCGCTACAAGGGCAAGCGCATAGGCGCGCACGGCGACGTCGTGGCATGGAGTTTTTATCCAGGCAAGAACCTGGGCGCGATCGGCGATGGCGGCGCCATCACCACCGACGACCCGGTACTGGCCGACCGCATCCGCACCCTGCGCAACTATGGTTCGCGGGTTAAATATGTCAATGAATTCCAGGGCGTCAACAGCCGCCTCGATCCGATCCAGGCGGCGATCCTGCGTGTCAAGCTGGCGCACCTGGACGAATGGAACGGCCGCCGCAGCGCGATTGCGGCCCGCTATCTGACGCAACTGACCGATTGCGGCCTGGTCTTGCCGCATATCCCCGAGTGGGCCACGCCGGCATGGCATTTGTTTGTCGTCACCGTGGCCGACCGCGCAGCGCTGCAGCAGCGACTGGCTGCGCAAGGCGTGACCACACTGATTCATTACCCGATTGCACCGCACCTGCAGCAGTGTTACGCCGACCTCGGTTGGAAAGCCGGCGCGTTCCCGCTGGCGGAGCGGATGGCGGAGCAGGTGCTCAGCCTGCCGATCGGGCCGCAACTGGGCGATGCAGCGCTGGCGGCGGTGGTACGGGCACTGATTTCATGAGTTTAATCAGATCGAGCCTGCTGAACGGTATTGCCGTTGCAGTGAAGGTGGGAGCGGCCATGCTCCTCAATAAAGTACTGGCCGTCTATGTGGGTCCGTCCGGCTATGCCGTGATCGGCCAGTTTCAAAATGCCCTGGCGGTAGCGCTCAGCCTGGGCGGTGGCGTCATGGGACCGGGCGTCACCAAAGGCACAGCCCAGCATTTTGACAACCGCGCACAGCAGCACGCCGTGTGGCAAACCGCGCTCAAGCTGACGCTGTCGGCAACGCTGGTGGCCAGCATTATTTTCATCGTGGCCCACCAATGGCTGTCCGGCAAACTGCTCGAGCGCGCCGACATGGGCAGTGTCTTCATCGGACTCGGACTCGCACTGCCGGCCATCGCCCTCAACAACCTGCTACTGGCCATTATCAACGGCAAAAAAGACGTGGCGACCTACGTCAGCGCCAATATCGCAGGCAGCCTGCTCAGCCTGATCGTGGTGGCCGCCCTCACCTACTTGTGGGGCCTGTATGGCGCCCTGCTTGCCATCGCCATTAGTCCCGCTGCAGCGCTGCTGGCCACCGGCGCCCTGGTGGCGCGCCGCGACTGGTTCAAGCTGACATCTTTATGGGGCAAGATCGACCGGCCGACGGTACGGGAGCTGTCCGGGTTCGGATTGATGGGCCTGACCTCGGCCATCATGGCGCCGCTGTCCTATATGTTCATTCGTAACCATCTCTCTGCAGCGCTGGGGCTCGATGCCGCGGGCTACTGGCAGGCGTCGTGGAAAATCAGTGAAATTTACCTGATGCTGGTGACACTGACGCTGTCGATGTATTACCTGCCCCGCCTGGCAGAGATCAAGACGCGCGCCGAGCTCGGAAAAGAAATTCGCAAGGTCTACAGCGTCGTCCTGCCCACGGTCGTGATCGCAGCTCTCGTCATGTATGTGCTGCGGGACTTTATTACAGAACGCCTGTTCTCGCGCGATTTCGCCCCGATGCGCGATCTGTTTTTCTGGCAGCTGACAGGGGACGTACTGAAGATCGGATCCTGGATCCTCAGTTATATTATGCTCGGCAGAGCGATGGTGCGGACCTTCGTGGCAACCGAAGTGATTTTTGCCGTGTCCTTTTATCTGCTGACGGTGGCTTTTGTTGCCACCTATGGCCTGCAAGGCGTGGCAATGGCGTATGCCGCCAATTATCTGGTGTACTGGATCGTGATGGCAATCCTGGTGAAAAACGAAATGAAACGAATGGAAGCAAAGCATGTCTAGTCCTGGTTCGAATGGTAACGGTCAACTGACCTCGGTATTGATTCCTATGTATAACCATGCGCCCTATATCGTGGAATGCCTCGACAGCATTCTTGCGCAGGGTCCGGCAAACATTGAGCTCATCCTGATAGATGACGGCTCTTCCGATGATGGCTACGCGATTGCGCAGCGCTGGAAGGAAGAACACGGGTCAGGTTTCGCACGTATCGAATTCGAGCGCCAGACCAATGCAGGTATCACCAAGACGTTTGACCGCTTGCTGCGTAGAAGCACCGGCAGTGTCATTCTGATTGTGGCCAGCGACGACGTGCTCTTGCCTGGATCGATCGCAGAGCGTATGAAAATACTGCGGCAACCGGGAGTGATGGCCGTGTTCGGCGACGCCATTCCGATCGATGGCAAGGGCAAAGTCACAGGAACCAGTGCCATCGGCGAGCTTGGCTGTACAAGTTCGCGTGCAGCGCTGGCCGATCCCCGTACCTTGCCCTGGGAATTGATTTTCCGTTGGAACGTATATGGCTCCGTATTGATGTGTCGGCGCGAGGGCATTATGAAATCGGATGGCACCTCCGTACTCAATCTCGAGATCTTCAGCGAAGACATGCAGCTGTATTACCTGTTCGCCTCGCGCGGTACCTTGCGCTATTTAAATCAGCCGGTCGCCAAATATCGGGTGCATGGCACTAATACCTCGCATACCGCAGCCAATATGGCAATCTTACGGAAAAATGTACATCATTCGCAAAAGCATTCTATGATCGGCATGCCCGTGTGGCGTCGCGCGGTCGTCGGGATGCAGGCCTTTGTTTATCACCGGTGGGATACCAGCTTGCGCGGACGTTTAATATTTCCTCTGGTAGTTGGGGCTTATGTCAGCTGCATCGGCGCACGCTGGATGTACGATTTTTATCGCACCCGCGTGCTGCGTCAGCCGCGCGAAGTCTGAAACGCGAATAAAAAAAACCCCCGCCAGTCACCCGGCGGGGGCTCAACATACACTGCAGGAAACCGCAGTTCAGAACTCGTGGCGCTTAGAACTTGTAGTTCATGCCCGCGATCACGGTACGGCCATACTTCGCATATTCCAGCTGCTGGGCACGGTCGCCGTTGTAGGTTTCGTAGGCGGCGTTGCGCAGGTTGTTCACTTGCAGCACCAGTCCCACGCCCTTCATGGCGCCGCTGTTGAAGGTGTAGCCGATCTGGAAGTCGATGATGTTTTCGCCCACGACGTAGCGCAGCGCGCGGTCGTTGGAGAAGTTACCGATCTCGCCCACGAAATCGGAGCGGCGACGCTGGCTGACGCGGGTTTCAAAACCATCTTTTTCGTAGTACGCGGTCAGGTTGGTCGTGCGCTTGGACAGGCCTGGCAGCGGGATGTTGCTGCCGATGCTGCCGCTTGGATCTTCGATCGAGATCTTGCTCTCGGTGTACGTTGCGCTGCCCGACACGCCAAAGCCATCGAGCACGGGCGTGAGCATGTTCAGCGGCATCGAACCGGACAGTTCCACGCCTTTCAGGATGCCGCCGTTGCCGTTATAGGCCGCGGTGTAGTCGCCGGTCAGCGAGTTGAGCGGCAGGCCATTGGTCATCACGTACGTACCCGGGAAGTAGCTCGAGAAATCGTAACGCTTGGTCTGGGTGAAGATGTACGTATCGAGCTTTTTGAAGAAGCCTGCTGCTGCCAGGTACGCCTTCTTGCCGAAATACTTTTCGTACGAAATATCGAACGCCTTCGCGCGCCATGGATCGAGACGGGCATTGCCGCCGCTGGCGTTCGGTTCGCCCTTGGTGGTGTCGACGTTGATTTCCAGCGCCGAACGCAGCTGATCCACGCGCGGACGTGCCAGTTGCTTGGCCAGCGCCAGGCGCACGGTCTGCTGACCATCGAAGCCGAAAGCCAGGTTCATGCTGGGCAGGACATCGTTGTAGCTCTTGCCGTCGTGAACCGGCTTAATCACGGCAGTACCGCTGCTGTTATCCACGTAACGCGAGTCGGATGACTGGTTGGTGTGCTGCAGCTGCACGCCGATGTTGCCGCGCAGGGTGACGTCCGGGGTCAGGTCGGCTTCGATGTTGGCCTTGGCGAACGTGGTCACGACTTTTTCGTTGACGGTCCACGCTTTCGGGATCAGGTAGGTCAGATCTTCGCTCGGCAGGAACGACATGTACTGGCCGACCATGCCTGGCACATTCCAGGTCGGGATCGAACCGGCGCCGGCAAAGCCCAGGTCGACCGCACCGTATTGCAGGCTGCCCGGCACGGCCACTGGCGCGCCGACCAGGTTGATATTGCCTTCCGGCTGGCGCTTGCTCTTGCTGCGGTCGGCGTAGTTGACGCCGATGTCAAAGCTCGAGAAGGCTTTTTCCAGCATGCCGCCCGCGCGGAAGTTGGCGGTCAGCTTGGCGCCTTTCAGCTCGTCTTCCACGCTAGGCATCTTGCCGTAGCCGGAACCGTAGATGGTATTGCCGACGTACAGGTTGGCGGGATTGCTGTAATCGAGGCCAGGCGTCAGCTGCGAATAGCCGCCGTTGCCGTAGCCCAGGTTGACCTTGTCCAGCAGTGCGGTGGCGCCACCGTTGCTGTACTGCAGATTGTTTTCCAGGCCCAGTTCATTGCGCTTGGCCTTCGAGTAATTCAGGTCGGCAAAGACGGAAAACTCGCTGCCCTTGAATTCGTTGCTCCAGCCGACAGCGCGGATATCGTCCTTGCGCTTGTTGTAGATGCCGCGCACCAGCGGACGCACATTGTTGAGCGTGCCGCCGGCGATGGTGCCGTTGTTGACCACGACCGGGTTGTAGTTGGACTCGGCCTGCTCCAGCGAGATTTCCAGCTGGTTGGCGGTTTCCTCGGCCTTGAAGCGCGACGCATAGACGTCGAGGATGCTGGTCCACTGCTTGTTGGGACGGTACTGCAGCACGCCCATCACGCCGTCGCGTTCGTTGCGGCCGCTGCGGGCCACGGCCTTGATGCCGTTCGAAGCGAAGGTGCCGGCAGGCAGGCCATTGCGCGCATCGCGCTTCCATGGCTCGTACAGGCCGGTCTCGTTGGACAGGATCGGGGTTTCCAGGCGTGCGTAACCAAGTGCGAGACCGATCGTGCGGTCGGCGAACTGGTCGATGTAGCTGGCGCTGAAACGGGTGCCGGTGTCTTTCGCATTGCCGATCTTGCCCAGCGAATTTTTCTCGCCGCGGGCGTTCAGCGCCACGGTGCGGCCCGAGAACGACAGCGGACGCACGGTCTGCATGTCGATGGTGCCCGACAGGCCCTGGCCTACCAGGCCGGCGTCCGGGGTTTTGTAGACGGTTACGCCAGCCATCAGCTCGGATGGATACTGGTCGAATTCCACGCTGCGGTTGTCGCCGGTGGACACTTGTTCACGGCCGTTCAACAGGGTGGTGGAAAAGTCGGGCGACAGGCCGCGCACGCTGATCACCTGCGCGCGGCCGGCCACGCGCTGGGCGGCCAGGCCTGGCAGGCGCGAGATCGATTCGGCGATGCTGACATCCGGCAGCTTGCCGATGTCTTCGGCGGAGATCGCTTCGACGATGGAGCTCGCGTCCTTCTTGACCGAGATCGCATCCTCGATACCGCGACGGATGCCCGATACCACGACCGACGCCACGGGCGCATCGGCAGACGCTGCGGCCACGGGCGCATCGCCGGTTTGCGCATGGACCGGACCGGCCAGCGCGGCGACAAACAAAGCGCACCCCGCTGCGACCGGATTCATAGTGAAGGCAGCCGGGCTGCGCTTATTTGCGAAGATACTCATTAATGTCCCCTCAACACGACATATTAATAATTTCCCGTAGGCATAAGCCCGGTGTGCGTACACCGTGGACTACATCAACTACATGGGAACCAAGGAAAACAACGTTCTCAAGACGTTCTGCGGGGAATTTTGTACTAAAACTAGATTCAATGTCAATTGAACTTGCCGGGCGCAGCGTATTACAGAGCCCGCACTGCCAGGCCTCCCCTATGAACGCAGGGGACTCGTTGTATTTCAGCTACAGCGCACCAACAAAGTATCTGTAGTAGAACTACAAATAGGCAATAAAAATTACGTTATTTTGAAACGAAATGTCGGAAAACTGCCATTTTGCAAGCATTGATGCGTACCGTGGACATTCCGGCTGTATTTCGACGCCATTTCGCTGCCATCCGTCCGTTTGAACTTGCGCGGCTTTGCGGTTATTCTCTTTGCGATCAAGGCACTAGCTGCACTTTTACACGACAACACAGCTTTGTAGTACGACTACGAAGCCCTCTGGAGACGGCATGGAACGATCTTTCACACCGCTGGCTGCCGCGCTGGCGCTGGCCCTGGCGCCGCTGGCGCATGCGCAGGACAGCGCCACCGCGCACTACATGACCTGGGACGGCAAGCAGGAGACGGTGCGCTACGCAACCCCGGACGCGGGCGCCGTGCTGCGCGCCTACACCCAGGCCACCACGCAGGCGGTCCGCGCCGGGGAAGGCATGCCCGCGCAACAGGACATCGGTTACCAGGAATCGACGCGCCTGCCCACCGTGCGCAGCGGCAGCCTGGCCTTCGATGCCCTGTTTGCCCTGGCAGGCGTGGAAATGCAGCGCGACGCGGTGAGCGACATCCGCGACGGCAGCTATAACGGCGGCAATCCGATCGCCTGCGACTGCTTCAAAACCGGCGAACTGTGGCATTACGTGTGGACCCGCGACCTGTCGTATGCCGCATCGCTGAGCCTGGGCATGCTCGATCCCGCCCGCGTGCGCAATTCGCTGCAATTCAAGCTGGCCGGCTACCGCGCCGGCGTCAAGCCCGGCCCGCAGGTGGCGGGCACGGCAGACGGCCTGCAGATCGTCCAGGATACGGGCAGCGGCGGCAGCTGGCCGGTCAGCACCGACCGCATGAGCTGGGCCTTTGGCGCCGACGAAGCACTCAAGGCGCTCCCGCCCGCAGAACGCCCGGCGTTTGCCGCGACCGCCCTGACAGCGCTGCGCAACACGCTGGAGAACGACCGCCTGGCCGTGTACGACCCGGCCGACGGCCTGTACAACGGCGAAGAATCGTTCCTCGACTGGCGCGAACAAAGTTATGCGGCGTGGATACCCGACGACCTGGCCAGCATGGCCACATCCAAGGCGCTGTCCACCAACGTGGCCCACTACAAGGCGCTGACACTGGCCTCCGGCCTGGCGCGCGAACAGGGCGAGGCCGCGCTGGCCGACCGCTACGCGGGCTGGGCACGCGATCTCAAGCGCGCCATCAACGCCCGTTTCTGGCAGGACGACGCCGGCATGTACAGCAGCCTCACGGCCGGCCACTTCGACGGCGCGGCGCTGTACAAGTACGACTGGCTGGGCCAGTCGCTGGCCATCATCCACGGCATCGCCGATGAGCACCAGGCGCGCAGCATCCTGGCCCACTACCCGCACGGTCCGCTGGGCGCACCGGTGATCTTCCCCCAGCAGCCGGGCGTGGCCGTGTACCACAACCGCGCCATGTGGCCGTTCGTCACCGCCCACGGCCTGCGCGCGGCCGCCATGACCGGCAACGTGGCCGTGGCGGACGCTGCCTACGACACGCTGCTGCGCGGCGCCGCGCTCAACCTGTCGAACATGGAAAACTTCGAGTGGCTGTCGGGCCAACCGATGCTGGCCGATAAACAGCCGCAGGCGGATTTGAGCGGGCCGGTGGTCAACTCGCGCCAGATGCTGTGGTCGATCGGCGGCTACCTGGGCATGGTGGTGGGCGAAATTTTCGGCGTACGCACGACCGACACCGGCATCAAGCTGCATCCGTTCATCACGGCCAAACTGCGGCGCGACGTGTTTGGCGCCACCGATACCGTCACCCTCAACAACCTGCAACTGCGCGGCAAGCGGCTGCAGGTACGCCTGCTGCTGCCAGCCGCCGCGCCGGCCGGCCGGCACGGCTACTACCCGGTCGCTGCGGTGACGGTGAACGGCAAGCCGGCGCAAGCCGCGCTGGACTGGTCGGCGCTGGGCGACGACAACGTCATCGAAATCCGCCTCGGCAGCCTGTTGCCCGGTCAGCAGGCGATCCGCACCGTGAGCGGCACGCCGTACGACGTCGATCCGGCGCTGTATGCGCCGTTCGAGCCGCGCCTGACGCTGCAACGCGGCGCCGGTGGTGCGGGTCGCAATGCCACGCTGCGGATCGCCTATCCGGGCGACGCCAAGGGCGTGCTGTACAACATCTTCCGCAACGGCCAGCCGGTGGCGCAGCGCCTCACGGCCGCCACCTGGACCGATGGCGGCGCCGGCCAGCACGGCAAGCACACTGCAGCCGGCAACGCGTGCTACGCGGTGGAGGCGATGTACGCGTCCGGCAACCGCAGCCACCATAGCGCGCCCGTATGCGTGGATGCGGGCCGGCACATCGGCGCGGACGACGCCCGCGTGGCGTCCAGCATCGCCGCCCGGTCCGGCGTGATCGCCAACTGGGGCGCCCCGGCGGACACCTTCGCGGTACGCGACATCCGCGTCACCAAGGCGGGCGATTACGCGCTGCAACTACGCTACCGCAACACGGCGCACCAGATCAACCTGGGCATCAGCGGCGGCGTCAAGTGGATGGCGGTCAAGGATGGGGCAGGCAAGGTGGTGGCGGGCGGCGTGGTGCAACTGCCGCATTCGCCGGCGGCGGCCGGGCCGTCGTATTCGACGCCGCTGCGCGCCGCCCTGACACCGGGCACCTACCGGCTGGAACTGCAGGACTTCTACAATATGAGCTATTTGCAAAGCAACACCGGCTACAGCGACGCGGGCGGCGTGCACGGGCCGTCGAACCGTTTCGACCTTCACGGCGTGCGGGTGATGCCGGTTGCGGGACTGGCGCCGGCCGCTACCAGGTAAGCGCCTCGCTGCGGCTGCAGCTACCTGCCAGCAAGGCGTCCACTTCCGCCGGCGCCACGGCCGCGCTGAGGCAGAAGCCGAAGGCCTCGTCGCAGCCGAGCGCGGTGAGCCGCGCCATCTGGTCGGCATCCTCCACGCCGCCGGCCAGCACCTCCATGTTCAACGCGTGGGCCATGGCGATGATGGAACGCACCATGGCGCCGGCGGCGCCGCTGCCTTCGCCGTCGGGCGCGCGGTGCAGTTCGTCGATCAGCCGCTTGTCGATCTTGACCATGTCCACCGGAAAGCGGCGCAGGTAGTTGAGCGACGCGTAGCCGGTGCCGAAGTCGCTGATGGCAATACGCACGCCCAGCGCCTTGAGCGCGCGCAGCAGCTCCTCGCCGAGCTGGCCACGATCGATCAGCGTGCTTTCGGCTATTTCAATTTCGATATACCGGCCCGGCACGCCAGCCTGGGCCAGCAGGTCGTCCAGCGTCCGCGCAATGTCTTTTTGATACAGCTGGCGCGCCGACAGGTGCACCGACACCCGCAACGGCGTGCCGCCCGCCAGCCAGCGCCGCGCCTGGTCGACTGCGGTGGCCAACACCCAGTCGCCCACGGGCAGGATCAACGAGCTCTCTTCGAGCACCGGCAAAAAATCGAGAGGCATCACCAGGCCCAGTTCCGGATGCTGCCAGCGCAGCAAAGCCTTGACGCCGGTGATGCGCTGCTCGTGCAAATCGAGGCGGGGCTGGTAGGCAAGCACGAATTCGCGGTGCTCGAGCGCATGGCGCAGCGCCGCCTCGAGGATCAGGCGCGAGTAGGCCTTGACCTGCATGCTGGGTGCAAAACGCGCGCTGGCGCCGCGTCCGCGCTGCTTGGCCGCATACATGGCCAGGTCGGCCTTGTCCAGCAGCTCCGCCAGGTCGCCCTCATCGTCCGGATAGACGGCCACGCCCACGCTGGCGGCCACCTCCAGCATCTCGCCGTGGATCATAAACGGCGCCGCTATCGCGCCGAGGATCTTGTCGGCCACCTGTTGCGCATCGCCAGCGCTCCGCAGTTCGGCCAGCAGCACGATGAATTCGTCGCCGCCCTGGCGCGCTACGGTATCGACCTCGCGCACGCACTGGCGCAGGCGCTGCGCGAACTGCACCAGCACCTGGTCGCCGGCATCATGGCCCAGCGTGTCGTTGATCTCCTTGAAACGGTCGATATCGACGAACAGCACCGCCAGCCGGCTGTCGTGGCGGCGCGCCCAGGCCATACCGTGTTCAAGACGCAACTGCAGTTGTAGCCGGTTGGGCAAACCGGTCAGACTGTCATGGTGGGCGATGAAATCGAGCCGCTTTTCGGCTTCGCAATGATTTGCCAGCTCGGTCTGCAACTGGGTGCAGCGGCGCCGCAGGGTGCGGGTGCGGAACTCGGCGTACCACAGCGCCAACAGGCAGGGTGCGATCCCGGCCAGCGCCGGCAATAATGTGTTCATGCGGCCCTCTTCGTCCGGGACATGCGGGGAAAAAGGCATCTTAAGTGATCGTATCGTGTATAAAGGCGACTTCGACCGTGATTTTGATCCGTGTCAAAAGTGGCGCAGACCTTATAATATTGCTGTCGTAGCATCAACGGCTGCGTCAAATCCGCATCAAACTACGAAAAATCCATTGCATTTTAGAAATTACTCATCTGTTCCAATTGATTGATTAATAAAAGTAGGTACAATGGTTAACGTAGTCAAGA
>JBEVMD010000366.1:0-18825 GCA_040508835.1 Duganella sp.
GGTCGGGTGGGGGGGGGGGGGGGGGCCGGGGGGGGGGTCTTGGGGGGGCGCGCGGCGGGGGGCACACCCCCCCCCCCCCGCCGCGGCCGGTACCGCCACGGCCGCCGGCAGCATGGTGCACCAGCACGGCGGGGCCGGCGTCGATGGTCGGGCGGCCGGATCGGCGTCCGTCATGGCGCACGAGAAGGTGGCGCCGCAGCGCGTGCAGGTGCTCATGATTTCAGTCCTGATAAGTATGACGAACGAACAAGCGGCAAGCCGCCCGGCATGCGGGCCAGCCTAGCCGATCAACACTGAAAATACAACCGGATGGCCCTATAATGCGTGCTTGACCGCAGCCGCAGGCTGTAAAATTGCAGCAATATCTTTACCGGACTCGCCATGACCCAATTTTCTCACCTTAACTTAGGCATGAATGACGATTTGACCGCGGTGTCCCCGCAGATCAAGGCGCAGATCCTGGCTGAGGCACTTCCCTACATCCGCAATTATCACGGCAAGACCATCGTCATCAAATACGGCGGCAACGCGATGACCGACGAACGTCTGAAGCACGGCTTTGCGCGCGACGTCATCCTGCTCAAGCTGGTGGGCATGAACCCGGTCGTGGTGCACGGCGGCGGTCCGCAAATCGACAACGCGCTGAAAAAAATCGGCAAGCAAGGCACCTTCGTGCAAGGCATGCGCATCACCGACGAAGAAACCATGGAAGTGGTGGAGTGGGTGCTGGGCGGCGAAGTGCAGCAGGACATCGTCATGCTGATCAACCACTACGGCGGCCAGGCCGTGGGCCTGACCGGCAAGGACGGCGGGCTGATCCGTGCGCGCAAGATGGCCATGCCCGACAAGGACAACCCGGGCCAGACGCTGGACATCGGCTTTGTCGGCGAGATCGACGCCATCAACCCGGCCGTGGTCAAGGCGCTGCAGGACGACGCGTTCATCCCGATCATTTCCCCGATCGGCTTCGGCCAGGACGGCCAGGCGTACAACATCAACGCCGACGTTGTCGCCGGCAAGATCGCGGAAATCCTGAAAGCGGAAAAATTGATCATGATGACCAATATCGCGGGCGTGCAGGACAAGCAGGGCAACCTGGTGACGGACCTGTCGGCGCGCGAGATCGACGAGATGTTCGCCGACGGTACGATCTCGGGCGGCATGCTGCCTAAAATTTCGTCAGCGCTGGACGCCGCCAAGTCGGGCGTCAATACCGTGCACATCATCGATGGCCGTATCGAGCACTCTTTGTTGCTCGAAGTGTTGACCGAACAGGCATTTGGCACTATGATCCGGTCTCACTGAAAAAACGGCGATGCACTTCGCGCCGGTTTTTGAAGTGCATCGCCACGCAGGACGTTATACCTGTTTGCCCTTTTAGCTCAGTGGTAGAGCACTCCCTTGGTAAGGGAGAGGCCACGTGTTCAATCCACGTAAAGGGCACCACTCCTTGCAGCACCCTGCTCTGCAGCTCCCTCCCCCGCTGTTCCCGCCCTCTCAGTAAATCCGCTCGACCTTCAGTCCGCGCTTGCGCAGCAGTTCCGGCACGCTACCCTTGCCGACCAGGTGCAGCACGCCGATCGCGGCCAGGCTGTTGTTTTCACGACCCATCAGCCGCACCATCGAATCGGCCAGCGCCGGATTGCGGCCGTCGAGCAGCACCTTCTGCACGAAGCGTCCGGAAAAACTGTCGTCGTCCGCCGATTTGACGGCCAGCGTATCGAGCGCCTTGATGTCCGCATGGCGCCAGGCATCGGCAATTTCGCGCGACTGGTCGGCCTGGCCCTGGTCTTCGATGCCGGCAATCGCCTCCTGCAGGAACAGCAGCTGTTCGGATGCCGTGAGCTTGCCGAACAGCGCCATCTGCGCCTCGGGCGACTCCAGCTCCACCACGCGCTGGTGGTTGTCGTGCGCCTGGCGCGACAGGTACGCATCGACGGCCAGCGCCGGATCGTAGCCCTGCGCCGTGAACTCGCCCACCGTCAGCACGCTGGCCAGCATCCACGGCCGCATGGCGCTCACCGCCTCCGGCGCGATCTGGTACTGCTTGAGCAGGCGGTCCAGGCGTTTGCGCCAGTCGGGCGTGAGCGACGCCACCGACGGGCCGCCCGTGAGCGCCATGCCGTATTTTTTCAACGCCCGCGCCAGCCGTTCCTGGTCGCCCAGCGGATCGATTTCCAGCGCCAGCACGGGGGCTTTTTTCAACACGCCAGCCAGGCGCGGTTCGAGCGGATAAAAATCCTGCGCTCCCACGTGGATGGTGCCGAACAAATACAGCGTGCGCCCGCCCTGCTCCACCTTGAACAGCGCGCCGCGGTTGGGCGGCGCCTTGACCGAGGCGGCGGCCGGCGCCGGCCTGGCCACCAGTGCCTCCGCCCAGGCGGGCCCCAGCAGAAGGCAGAACAAACTGTAGAACAACACTATAATCGGGCGCATGGCTATCTTCGGCTATCTTTGTTAAATCGTCTCTCGTGAATACTACTCTTTCCGCGCCGGTGTGGCTGTTCGATCTGGATAACACGCTGCACAACGCCTCGCATGCGATTTTCCCCGCCATCGTGGCCAATATGAACCTGTACATCGCGCGCGTGCTGGGCGACGGCATCACGCTCGCCAGCGACGACGCCGTGAACGCGGCGCGCACCCAGTACTGGCGCCGCTACGGCGCCACCCTGCTGGGACTGGTCAAACACCACAATGTGCAGGCGGCGCACTTTTTGCATGAAACCCATACCATCGACGACCTGACGTCGCTGATCCGCGCCGAGCGCGGACTGCGCCAGCTGCTGCGCCGCCTGCCGGGGCGCAAGATCCTGCTCACCAATGCGCCGCATCGCTACTCCACCCAGGTGCTGCGCCACCTGGGCCTGCACCGCGCGTTCGGTCACCACGTGGCCGTGGAGGCGATGACGGTGCACCGCCAGCTGCGGCCCAAGCCCTCGAAAGCCATGCTGCGCAAGCTGATGCGCATGCACGGCCTCACGCCGCGGCGCTGCATCCTGGTGGAAGACACGCTGGCCAACCTGCGCAGCGCCCACGCGCTGGGCATGCGCACGGCGTGGGTCACCCAGTACCTGACGCTGCGCGACACCGCCGGCCTGGCCCACCCGCAGAAAAGACTGATACGCCCCGCTTACGTCGATGTCAAAGTAAAATCCGTCAGGAACTTGCCGGCGCGGCTGCACCACCTGCGCTGACCGCCTTTCAGCCGGCAAGCGTTTATCTTTTAATCCGCGAGATCACATGGCAAGCACACCGCCAGGCCAGCGCCGGCTCGACATCCTCCAGGCGCTGGCGCAGATGCTGGAACAACCGAAGGGCGACCGCATCACCACGGCCGCGCTGGCGCGCAAGCTGGCGTTTTCCGAAGCGGCGCTGTACCGCCATTTCGCCAGCAAGGCGCAGATGTTCGAGGGCCTGATCGATTTCATCGACAGCACCGTCTTCGGTCTGATCAACCAGATCGGCGAGCGCCAGGCGGACGGCCTGGCGCAGGCGCGCGACATCGTGGGCATGCTGCTGCACTTCGCCGCCCATAACCGCGGCATGACGCGGGTGCTGATCGGCGAAGCGCTGGTCAACGAGGACGACCGCCTGCAACTGCGCATGAACCAGTTTTACGACCGCGTGGAGCTGGCGCTCAGGCAGGCCTTGCGCCTCGCCGTCGCCGACGGCCAGGCGCGCGAAGACGACGTGGCCGCGCGCGCCGCCATGCTGGCCGCATTCGTGATCGGCCGCTGGCACCGCTACGCCAAGAGCGGCTTTCACCATCTTCCCACCCAGGATGCCGCGCTGCACATCGCGCTGCTGATTCCCCCCGTTTGATCGCTGCCATGAACGCCGACTGTTTCGCCCTGCTCGATGACGCCAGCCCGTCCGCCGCAACTGACGGTGCGCCGGTCCCCACCTCGCGCCTGTACACGGGCCACGTAGCCACGCTGCGCTGCGACGCCATGGCCGGCTGGCCGGACCTGCTGGCGCGCATGCAGGCGGCGCTGGCGCGCGGCCAGTACGCCGTCACGCTGTGCAGCTACGAACTGGGCGAGCAGCTGCTCGACATCGACGGCGTGGCGCGCGCTGCCGCGTCCTGCGCTGCACCGTTCCCCCTGCCGCTGGCGCAGGTGCTGCTCTTCGAACACTGCGCCCTGATGACGGCGGCCGAGGTGGGCGACTGGCTGGCGGCGCGCGCGTTACCCATCGAGCGCCCGGCCGGCATCGCCAACGTGCGCGCCAACGTCGACCAGCAGCGTTTCGACGCCGCGCTGGCGCGCATCCACGCCTACATCGAAGCGGGCGACACGTACCAGGTCAACTACACCATGCGCCTGCGCTTCGACGCCTTTGGGGGCCTGCACGCGCTGTACGCGCGCCTGCGCGCACGCCAGCCGGTGCCGTACGGCGCGCTGGTGCAGCTGGACGACGGGTCGGCCGTGGTGTCGCTGTCGCCCGAGCTGTTCGTGCGCCACGAGCGCGGCGTGTTGACCGCGCGGCCCATGAAAGGCACGGCGCCGGCTTCGCAGCAGCCGGACGACAACAGCGAACGGGCCCGCGCGCTGGCCAGCGATCCGAAAAACCGCGCCGAGAACCTGATGATCGTGGACCTGCTGCGCAACGACATCGCGCGCGTGGCGCAGACGGGGTCCGTGAAGGTGCCGGCGCTGTTCGAGGTGCACCGCTACAGCAGCGTGCTGCAGATGACGTCCACCATCACCGCCGCCCTGCGCCCCGACGCCACGCTGGCGCAAATCTTCGACGCCTTGTACCCGTGCGGCTCGATCACGGGCGCGCCCAAGCGCCGCACCATGGAAATCATCCGCGCACTGGAGCCGGACCCGCGCGGCATTTACACGGGCGCCATCGGCTGGTTCGATCCGCCGGTCCAGGGCGGCGGCACCATCGGCGACTTCTGCCTGTCGGTGCCGATCCGCACGCTGGCCCTGTCGGCGCCGGACGCCGCCAGCGGCGTGCGTCACGGCGAAATGGGCGTGGGCGCCGGCATCGTGTACGACAGCGTGAGCGGCGACGAATACGCCGAGTGCCGGCTGAAGGCGCGCTTTTTGACGGGCCTGTCCAACGATTTCGAGATCTTCGAGACCATGTACGCCACGCCGGCCGACGGCGTGCGCCACCGCGCGCGTCACCTGCAACGGCTGGCCGCCTCGGCCGCGTATTTCGGTTTTGCGTGGGATGCGCAGGCAGCCAACGCCTACCTCGATGCGGCGTGCGCCATGCTGGCGGACGAAGCGGCGTACCGCGTGCGGCTGGCGCTGGCCCAGTCGGGCGCGTTCACGGTGCAGCATGCGCCGCTGATGCCGCTGATGCCCCCGGGCGCGCCCGTGCGCGTGCTGCTGGCCGACGATGCCACCGATGCGGGCGACCTGTTCTTGCGCCATAAAACCAGCGTGCGCACCCGTTACGACAGCGCCTGGCGCGACGCCGAAGCGCACGGCGCCTTCGACACGCTGTTTTTCAACCAGCGCGGCGAACTGACCGAGGGCGGCCGCAGCAGCGTGTTCGTCCAGCTCGCGGGGCAATGGGTGACGCCCGCCCTGCACTGCGGCGTGCTGCCGGGCGTGATGCGCGGCGTGCTGCTGGACGACCCGCAGTGGAACGCGCGCGAAGCGGTGATCACGCGCGCCATGCTGGCGCAGGCCGACGGCCTGGTGGTGTGCAACGCCCTGCGCGGCGCGCTGCCGGCGCTGCTGTCACCCGTCGGCGGCCAGCGCTAAAGGTCGATCATCATCTCGAAGCCGCCGTAGATCATGCGCTTGCCATCGAACGGCAGCGTGGCCGGGTCCATCAATTGTTGCAGGCGCGGGTCGTTCATGACCTTCTCGTTGATCTCGTCGCGCCGGGCGCGCGATTCGTAGACGATCCAGGAAAACACCACCACCTCGTCGTCCTGCAATTGCACCGCTTGCGGGAACGACGTGTGCTCTCCGGGCTTCACATCGTCGGCCACCGTTTCGCGGAACTCCAGCGCGCCGAATTCCTTCCAGACGGCGCCGCTTGCCTGCGCCATCTGCTTGTAGGCGTCCAATTTGCTTCTAGGTACGGGGATCAAAAAACCATCGACATAGGCCATGACCATCTCCTCCAGTGGGATTGAATGGTCAGCTTAGGCGACGTCACGCGCCGGTTCAAGCGGCGCGCGGCGCATGTCGTCAATCCGTATGAAATTCGCTGGCCGATGCAAACAGATCCCACGTGGCGATGAACAGCGCGGCCACCACGGGGCCGATCACGAAGCCGTTCAGGCCGAACAAGGCCATGCCGCCCACGGTGGACAGCAGCACGACGTAGTCGGGCATCTTGGTGTCCTTGCCCACCAGCAGGGGACGCAGGATGTTGTCGACCAGGCCGATCACGAACACGCCGAAGGCCGCCAGTCCCACGCCTTGCCACACGTCGCCCGTGGCCAGGAAATAAATGGCCACCGGGCCCCATACCAGCGCCGCGCCAATGGCGGGCAACAGCGACAGGAAGGCCATCAGCACGCCCCACAGCACGGGCGCGCTGACGTCGAGGAACCAGAACGCCAGGCCGCCCAGCGCGCCTTGGGCAATCGCCACCAGGATGTTGCCCTTGACGGTGGCGCGGATCACGGTCGTGAAATTCTGGAACAGCCGCTGCTTGTATTTGCGGCTGAGCGGCACGGCTTCGCGGATGCGCTTGACCAGCTTGTCGCCATCGCGCAGCAGGAAGAACAGCAAGTACATCGAGATACACAGGCTGGTCAGGAAATCCATCGTGTACAGGCTGGCGTTGACGGCTTGCTTGGCCACTTCCTGGCTCATTTGCGCGGCGCCGTCGGTCAGCTTGTCCTGCAGGTTGGACAGACTGGTCAGATGGAAGCGGTCAAGCAGGTTGATCAGCCAGTCGGGCAGCACGGCCATGATCTTGGCAAAGAACCCGCCCACTGAAATCTGGCCGGAGCGCACCATCTCCACCACGGTTGCCGCCTGGTTGATGATCGACACGGAAATGAGCGTGAGCGGCAGGATCACCATCACCAGGATCATCAGCAAGGTAATCAGCGCCGCCAGGTTGGGCTTGTTGCGCGTGCGCTGCAACAGCAGGCGGTAGACGGGCGCAAAGATGATCGCCAGCACCACGCCCCAGAACACGGCGCCGCCGTACGGCAGCAAGATCCAGACGAAGGCAATGGTAATGATGCCCAGCAGGGCCAGAAACACTTTTTGTTGGAACGTATATTGTTGCATGGGGATTCACTTGTGATGGAAGGCGCTGTGTATTAAACCACGATTGATTATTGGCAACACAAAATACAACGCAGGCGCCAGTACGGCAGCGCACATAACGGGCACAGGCCGACACGCGTTGGTCAACCGGATTTTGCGCTCGCTGGTTAATCACGCCTGTTGATTCGTGCCGCGCGCGCGCGGCGGCGAAGACTGGATCGTGTAGGGCGCGGGGCCGTACGGCAACGGCGCGGCGCGCGCTGCCGTGCGGCTGCGGTCAAGCTGGTGGCGGGCGGTATCACGGGCTGGCTGGACAAGGGTTGCAGCCGCGCCGCCGCTGAGGGCTCGATCAGGAAGCCAGCGCTTTTTCGATGGCGCCGACCAGCTGCTTGTCGTCGGGCGTGACCTTGCTGCCGAAGTTGGTCAGCACCTTGCCGTCACGGCCGATCAGGTATTTATGGAAATTCCAGGCCGGGGCCTTGCCGGTGGCCTTGATCAGGTCGGCGTACAGCGGGTTCGGGGTTTTGCCGGACACCACGGTCTTGGCAAACATGGGGAACTTGACGCCATAGGTGTTGTAGCAGAAATCGGCGATTTCCTTGGCGCTGCCCGGTTCCTGCTGGCCGAAGTCGTTGGACGGGAAACCCAGCACCACCAGGCCCTGGCTGCCATATTTCGCGTACAACCCCTCCAGGCCCTCGTACTGCTTGGTGAAACCGCAGTAGCTGGCCGTATTGACGACCAGGATCACCTTGCCCGCGTACTGGCACAGGTCCTGCGGCGCCTCGTCCTGCAGGCGCTTGAAATGCTGCTTGAGGATGGCCGGGCAGCTGGCCGATGCCGGTACCACTGCGGCGGCGGCCGGTGCGCCGGCAGCCGCCGCAGGCGCGGCACATGCGGCGGCATTGACCAGCAGGGTCAGGGTGGAGACGGCGCACAACTGGGCAAGGGTCTTGGACATGATGGGGAGGGTCGAGGATGAAAGAAAATTCATTTTATGCCAAATGCCCGTCCCCTGTGCTTCGACTGTTACACCACCGTGAACGACGACAGGTCGGGATGCGGCGGCGGGTACTGCAGGTCCATGCCTTCCAGGGTTTCGAGCAGCAGGCTGGCAATGGCCAGGTTGCGGTGCACCTTGGAGTCGGCCGGCACGATGTACCACGGCGCGTACTCGGTATTGGTGGCGCCGATCGCGTGTTCGTACGCGCGCAGGTAGTCGTCCCACTTCTTGCGCTGCTCGATATCGTTGGGGTCGAACTTCCACTGCTTGTCCGGATCGTCCAGCCGCTCCTGCAAGCGCTCGCGCTGCTCTTCGTGCGAGATGTGCAGGAACACCTTGATGATCACGGTGCCCGTTTCGGACAGCATGCGTTCGAAGTCGCGGATCTGGGCGTAGCGGCGCTTGCACTCGTCGGCGTCGATCATGCCCTGCACGCGCGTGATCAGCACATCCTCGTAGTGGCTGCGGTTGAAGATCGCGATTTCTCCCTTGACCGGCACGTGCTGGTGCACGCGCCACAGGTAGTCGTGCGCCAGTTCGGCGTCGGTGGGCGCCTTGAAGGCCACCGCGCGCACGCCCATCGGATTGACGCCGCTGAACAGCGCGCGCACCAGGCCATCCTTGCCCGACGTGTCCATGCCCTGCAGGACCAGCAGCACTTTTTTCTCGTGCAGCGCGTACAGGCGGTCCTGCAAATCGGAGATGCGGTCAATCAGGGCGGCCGTGCGTTCATTGTCGAGCGCCTTGGCTTTGGACTTGCTCAATTCGGGATTGGCGGCGCGGCTGGAAAACACGCTGTTGCCGGCGTCTTTTTCGCGCAGCTTGGGTTTGGCGGGTGCGCCGAAGCGCTTGCGGGCATCATGGGTCATGGTGAATTTTTCTATATACGATGAGCCAGCTTATCACTTTGCCGCCAGCGTCGCAGCGCGGTAGCCCCACCACGCCGCCTCCTCGAATACGGAAAACCCCGACAGGTCGGCGTGCGCGAACACGATGCTGCCATCGACCTCGCGCAGCGCCTGCATGCCCGCATTGCTGCGAAAGTTGGGCTGCGGGACGCTCATCGCGTGGCCGCGCAGCGTGATGTCCACCCGTTCCACGCACGGCATGAACTGCGCGCCGTACGCGGTTTTCAGGTCGGCGCAGGCCAGCGCCAGCAGCTCCTGCGGCGTGGCAGCCACCATCCAGCGGCGCGCGTCGACGGCCTTGCGGTCCGACAGCGCGATATAGGCGCTGAACACGGTCTTCTCGGGCGGGCGCACGCGGATATCCTGGTGGGTGGACACGACAAACCCCAGCCCCGGCTCGCTATAGACCACGTTATCCCACGACAGCGGCTGGCCTGGCAGCTCCTCGGGAAAGCGCTTGAGCAGGAAGTTGGCCACCATCCACGGCGCGTATTCCGGGATGTGCGTGGCGGGATCGAAGCCGTAAGCGGCGATGTTTTCCACCACGCGCGCGGCCACGTAGGTCGGCATGGCGCAGATGGCCTTGCGCGCCCGCACCAGGTACGTCGAGGGTTTGCCGCCATCGAGCCGGAAGCACAGCGCTTCCACGCCCGCGGCGGTTTTTTTCAGCGACACGCAGGTGCCGGCGCGGCGCTGCACGCCGGACGACCGCTCCATGGCCCGCGCCAGCGGCTGCAGCCCGCCCGGCCATGTGAGCCAGGTGCCGTCGCTGGCGTTGGCGGCCTTGCCCCAGCGGCTGCAATAGTAATGCAGGCCGGCCCACGCGGACACCTGGTCGTACCGGGTGCCGTAGTCGTCGCGGCAGCAGTAATTGAGGTACCAGTGCAGCGTGGGCGAGCGGTAGCCGTTCTGCTCCAGCCATTGTTTGAGGGTGATGCGGTCGAGCGCCGTCCACAGCGGATCTTCCGACGACAGCACGGTGGGAAAGACGAAGATGCGGCGTCCGTCCGCGCCATGCAACTGGCGCAGGCGCTCGACCTCCCTGAAAAACCGCGCGTGTTCATCGAGCTCCCATTTCGGCACGCCCTCGGTGGGCATGAAGCCTTCCTGCCACTGGCCCTTGTGCAGCAGGCGTTCCTCGGGCGCGTGCAGGATGAACCGCTCGTCGTAATAGGGCTTGTCGCCCAAGGCGTCCTTCTCGATGATGCCCAGGTCCGCCAGGATTTCGCGCACGTGCACCGATTCGGGCGACGGCAGCGGCAGGTAGTGGGCGCCGGTCGGATATTCGAGGTCGCCGAAGGCGCCGCCAGCCGCATTGCCGTACGGTTGCGGGCCGTCGACCATCAGCATGTCGGTCTTGCCCAGTTGATTGAGCTTCCAGGCGGCGGTGAGGCCCGCCACGCCGGAGCCGAGGATGGCGATGTCGGTATCGACGATGTCCGAAGGCGGCGGCAGCGCTTTTTTGTCGCGCAAAAAATGACCCTCGTCGCGGCCCGGATAGTGCAGCGTGGGCGTGATCTCCTGCCAGCGCTGGAAACCGGCCACGCTGCCGGCGGCAGCGACGCCCGCCATGCCGCCCCACACCAGGAACGATCGGCGCAGCATCACCGGGGCTCCAAAACAAGCATACGGACGTAGGCTGAACGCAGGGCCGATAGTGGCCTGCGCAGCAGGTTGGCCGGGGCTTCCATCAGCGGATCACCCGGCGCCAGTCCTGCTCGAACTCGTGCACCAGCGACTGCGTATTGAGGCGGTTCGGCGCCATCGGCAGCGGCTGCATATCGGGCGGGAAGATAAACATCTCGCGCGTGGTCTCGGCATTCAGGTAGCGCATCGGCAGGCGGTACGTGACGGGCGGCGTGTAGTCGGCCTGCGGGCTGGCCAGCACGAAGCCCCACTCGCCGAACGACGGCACGTACGCGTGATACGGGCGCGTCTTCAGGCCCACTTCGCGCAGCGTGGCGTCGACGGTCCAGTAGGCGTGCGGCGCAAAAAACGGCGACGTCGATTGCACCGTCATCAGGCCATTGGCCGCCAGGTGTTTTTTCACCATGCCGTAGAACGGCACCGAATACAGCTTGCCCAGTGCGAAGCTCGATGGATCGGGGAAGTCCACGATCACGGCGTCGAACATGTCATCGTTGTGCTGCAGCCAGATCGCCGCATCGGCATTGACGACCGTCACGCGCTTGTCGGTGAGCGAGCCGTGATTGAGTTTTACCAGCTCCGGGCGGCTGGCAAAGGCGCCCGTCATGGCCGGATCGAGATCGACCAGCGTGACATGCTCGATATTTTTATAGCGCAGGATCTCGCGCAGCGCCAGGCCGTCGCCGCCGCCCAGCACCAGCACCCGCCGCGCCCACGGCAAGGGTTCCAACACCGGGTGCACCAGCGCCTCGTGGTAGCGGTATTCGTCGCGCGACGAGAACTGCAGGTTGCCGTTGATGTAGAGGCGCAGGTCGTCCTTCCAGCGCGTGACCACCAGCCTTTGGTACGGCGTGGTGGTGGCGTACACGATGTCGTCGCCGAACAGGCCATGCTCGCCCCAGTACGTGAGCTTGTCGGCTGAAATGAAACCGCATACCAGCAGGAAGAACACGCCGTACGCGCGCAGCATGCGGCCGGTGACGTTTTTCAGCTCCGTGCGGAACACGCGGATGGTCCACAGGGCCACCGCCACATTGAGCATGCCGAACACAAAGCCGCTGCGCACCAGGCCCAGTTGCGGCGCCAGCACCAGCGGGAACAGCAGCGACACGGCCAGCGCACCGAGGTAATCGAACGTGAGCACGCGGCTCACCAGCTCACTGAACTCGGTCTGGCGCGCGTTCAGCGCGCGCATCACCAGCGGCACCTCCATGCCCACAAAGGCGCCCACCAGGAACACCATCGTGTACAGCATGGCGCGAAACGGCGCGGCCATCCACGAAAACGTCATGAACAGCACGGCGGCCGAGATGCCGCCGACCAGCCCCACGGCCAGTTCGATGTCGACAAAGCGCGCCAGCACGTCCTCGTCGCGCACGTAGCGGGAAAAGTGCGCGCCCACGCCCATGGCAAACAGGTAGCAGCCGATAATGGTGGAGAACTGCAGCACCGAGTCGCCCAGCAGGTAGCTGGCCAGGGCGCCTGCGATCAATTCATAGGCCAGGCCGCACGAGGCGACCACGAACACGGACAGGATCAGGATTTTTTTATTCATTGCGCTTCATTTACTCGTTTTTATGCACTACCATGCCTCTTTGTTAGCAACTTGGTAAAGTAGTCGTCACTTTAACCTGCGAGAGCGCGCCGTGCCAGCTATCCTCAATTATCTGATCCATTTATTACTGGCGGCGCTGCTGCTGGCCGTGTTCTTTGCCGCGTACACGCGCATGACGCCATTTAACGAAGTGCTGCTGATCCGCCAGGGTAACCAGGCGGCCGCGCTGTCCCTCGGTGGCGCCTTGATCGGTTTTTCGATCACGGTCGGTTCGGCCCTGATGCACACGCTGAATTACCAGGAATTCTTCGCCTGGGCCTTCGGCGCCATGCTGGTGCAGATGCTGGCCTACGCGATCACCACGCGCGTGCTCAATATGTCCAAGGACCAGATCGAGGGCAACAACACGGCGTTCGGCGGCCTGCTGGGCGCCATCTCCATTTCCATCGGCGTCATTAACGGCGCCTGCATTTCCTGACACTTCAACGGAGGTCCATCATGGGCATCGGCAGCTTTATCAAGAAGCAGTTTATCGACGTATTGCAATGGAACGAGGAAGTCGACGGCGTGCTCGCGTGGCGCTTCCCCATGCAGGACCAGGAGATCCAGAACGGCGGCGTGCTGGTGGTGCGCGAATCGCAGATGGCGGTCTTCGTCAACGAGGGGCAGATCGCCGACGTCTTCGGCCCCGGCACCCACAAGCTCACCACGCAAACGCTGCCGCTGCTGACCAACCTGCTGAACTGGGACAAGCTGTTCGACTCGCCCTTCAAGTCGGACGTGTATTTCTTCAGCACCCGCGTGCAGACGGGCCGCAAATGGGGCACGCCGCAGCCGATCACCATCCGCGACAAGGACTTCGACATGGTGCGCGTGCGCGCCTTCGGCATGTACTCGTACCGCGTGAGCGACCCGCGCCAGTTCTTCAAGGAAATCAGCGGCACGCGCGATACCTACACCCGCGACCAGGTCGAGGAACAGCTGCGCGGCATCCTGATGGCCACCATGGCCAGTTCGCTGGGCGGCTCGCAGGTGCCGTTCCTCGACATGGCCGCCAACCAGGCGCTGATGGCGCAGCAGGTCAAGGGCGACCTCGCCACCACGTTCGCCCGCTACGGCATCGGCCTCGATGAATTCAACGTGGCCAGCGTGAGCCTGCCCGAGGACTTGCAGGCTGCGCTCGACGAGCGCATTTCGGCCGGCATGAAGGGCGGCCTGTCCGCCGACAAGATGGCCGGCTTTACCCGCTACCAGGTCGCATCCGCGATCCCGCTGGCGGCGCAGAACGAAGGCGGCCTGGCAGGCATCGGCGCCGGTCTTGGCGCCGGCATGACGGTGGGCCAGGCCATGGGTCAGGCGATGGGCGCATCGCTGGCGCAAACCGGCGCAGCCCCGGATGGCGCCACCGCGCCGGCGCCGGCTGCAGCGGACGACGCGATCGAAGCGCGCCTGCAAAAGCTCAAGGGACTGCTCGACAAGGGGCTGATCTCGGCCGCCGACTACGACAGCGCCAAGGCCGAGCTGTTGAAAAAACTGATCGGCTGATGGAGTCCCGCTAACCCATGCAAATCGTTTCCTGTCCCAGCTGCGGCGCGGAGGTCAAATTCCGCTCGCACGCCTCGGTCATGGCCGTGTGCGAATACTGCGCCACCACCGTGCTCAAGGACGCCGACGCAGTCAAGGATCTCGGCAAGATGTCCGCCGTGCTGGAGGATTACTCGCCGATCCAGATCGGCACGTCCGGCGTGCTGGCCGGCCGCCCGTTCACGGTGGTGGGCCGCATCCAGCTGCAGTATGCGGCCGGCATGTGGAACGAGTGGTACCTGCTGTTCGACGACGGCGCCACGTCGTGGCTGGGCGATTCCTCGGGCTTGTACACGATTACCGCCGAATTCAAGGGCGCCGCCGGATTGCCGGCGTTCGAGCAGCTCCATCCTGGCCACAACTACGCCATCAACGGCGCGTCGTACACGGCTGCCGAAATCCGCGTGGCCGACTGCGTGGGCGGCCAGGGGGAACTGCCATTTCGCGTGGGCGACGGCTACCAGTCCAAAGTGGCGGACTTCCGGCGCGGCGGCGAATTCATCACGCTCGATTACTCGGACGGCGCGCCGGTGGTGTACTCCGGCGCAGCGGTCACGCTCGATAGCCTGCAACCGCAGCTGCTGCGCGACGCCGACACCATCCTGCGCGCGGCCGGCCGCTATCGCGGCAAGCTCGCCGCCCTCGACTGTCCATCGTGCGGCAGCGCCATCAAGTACCTGCCCGGCGTGACCACCACCCTGGTGTGCGCGGCCTGCCAGGCCCGGATCGACGCCGCCAGTCCCAAGGCCCAGGTGCTGGCCGCCGGCGAGCTGGTCGCCAAGGTGGCCACCACGATCGAACTGGGGGCCACCACCCGGATCAAACAACAGGACTACACCATCATCGGCATCATGCGCCGCGCCGACGACGAGGACAACGAGTGGACCGAATACCTGATGTACGGCACGCGCGCCGGTTTCTCATGGCTGGTGGAGACCGACGAGGGCTGGTCTGAGGCGACCGTCATGGCCAAGTGGCCGCTGCAGTACGAACCGGGCGCGGACCACGTCGTGGTGGGCCGTACACGCTACGACAGCCTGTACGACTACGATGCGACCGTCACCTGGGCTGCCGGCGCCTTCAACTGGCGCGTGGCCGTCGGCGACGTCACCCATGTGCAGGAATACGAGGCGGGCCAGATCAAGCTGGCGCGCGAGACCACCGACCACGAAATGACCTGGTCGCGCTCCTCGCCGGTACCGGCCGACCGGATGCGCGCGTGGTTCGGCGCCCAGTTCCACGGCAAGGTCAACGCCGCACCCGGCGCCAAGCCATTCGCCCGCAACCGCCACTGGAACGCGGCCACATACATCATCATGTTCATGCTGGTGGTAAATGCCGTGCCCATGCTGATGGATTTTTCAGGTACCTGGTACCTGAGCGCGCTCGGTGCGCTGGCGATTTATTTGCCGGCTATTTTCCTCGATGACAACGACCAATCATGACCAAATTTTTTCTGTACGCCGTCATCGTCACGCTGGCCACGTCAGGCGCATCCTGGATGCGCGCCGTCAAGGGCGACCGCGACGACCGGTCCAGCTATCGGGGCAGCACCTGGAGTTCGTTCGGCGGCGGCGGCGGCAGCTATGGCAATGGCTCGGGCGGCGGAGGCCACAAGTGAAGCGCGAGGTGTTCGACGATACCGCGCCCGCGCCGACCCCGCCGACCGTTGCCGGGCCGTCGGCGCCGGCACTCCAGCACCGTCCTGTCGGTACCCATGTGCTGGCCGACCTGGGCGGCATCGCTGCCGACAAATTGTGCAGTTGCGCGGCGCTCGACGCCCTGCTGCGCACGGCAGCCGAGGCAGCCCATGCGCGCGTGTTGCACAGCCACTTCCACGGTTTTGGCGACGGCCAGGGCGTGACCGGCGTGGTGCTGCTGGCCGAGTCGCATATCTCGATCCACACCTGGCCCGAGTGCGGTTTTGCGGCGGCGGATATTTTCATGTGCGGCGACGCGCAGCCTGAGTCAGCGCTCGCGCTCATTGAAGCGGCGTTGCAGCCGTCGTCGCGCAGCGTCAGCTCGGTACGTCGGTGCCCGCCCGCGCAATAGCGGCAGTGGACGCTGGCGGGTTGCCGTAGCGCCGCAACAGCGCCGGCAAAAAGATGATGGTGGTGTCGATCAGCACGTGCGTAATCATGCAGGCCACCAGGTCGCGCGTGACCAGGTACAGGCCCGTGAGCAGCACGCCGCCGAACAGCACGCCCGCCAGGTGGCCGAGCGTCCAGCCACCCAGGTGCGCCAGCACGAACACCACCAGCGGGATCAGCGCGGCCAGCCACACGCTGCCGGTCATCTGCTGCAACCGCTCGACGGGATAACCGCGCAACAGGATTTCCTCGGTGATGCCGGCCGTGACGACGATCGCATAGCGGGCCCACAGCGGCAGGTCGGTCAGGCGCCGGACGCCGGCTGCCGAACGCTCCGGTATCGCCGCCTGTCCCCGCTGCAGGCTGAGGTGGATCGACAATATCGTGACGATGATCATCGTCATGCCGATCATGGCGCCGGCCGCCCATGCGCCGTAGTGGCCCCAGGCGATGCCGAGGCTGGCCAGCGGGCGGTGCTCCCAGAACAGGACGATGGCCAGCAACGCCGCGCACAGCCCCCACATGGCGCCGAGCTGGCGTCCCACGTCGATGGGGCCGTCGTCCCGGTACCTTGATTTCAGCAGCGCGAACGCCAGCGGACCGGCCAGGGCAACCAGCAGGCCGGCGATGGTAGCGAGGGGAAGGCCGTGCATATCCGCTTTCAACATGTCGAACGGCCATCATGGCATGGCCTTGCCCGTAAATCTACAGCGTCACGCTTGCTGGGCGGCAGCGAGTGCCTGGTCCTGCGCCTGGGCGGCCTTGATGGCGGGACGGCTGTGCACGCGCGCGACATAGTCGGCAATCTCGGTGCGCTTGGGCAGCAGGTCGAACAGGTCCATCCATCCCAGCGCCGTGCCCCACAGCACGTCGAGCGCCGTGAACTTTTCACCGAGCAGGTACGGCCCCTTGGCCAGTTGCGCCAGCAAGGTGTCGAACACATCGTCGAAACTGCCGTAGCCGGTGGTGGCCTTGTCCGGCACTTCGCGCTGGAGCCAGCGGTCGATCAGCGCCGGCTCGAAGCAGCTGCCGTAGAATGCCATCCACCGCAGGTAGGGACCGCGCAGCGGATCGCCAAGCGGCGGCGCCAGGTTTGCTTCGGAAAACACGTCGGCCAGGTAGATGTAGATTGCGACCTGTTCGGTCACCAGCGCGCCGTCATGCTCGATGGCAGGGACTTTGCCCATCGGGTTGATGGCAAGATAGGCCGGTTCGCGGTTTTCCTTTTTCTTCATGTTCATCACATGCAGGTCGTGCGGCGCCTGCAGTTCTTGCAGCAGCGCGAGCACGCCGGTGGAGCGCGAGTTGGGACAATGATGCAGCGTGAGATGGGTCGTCATGGTGGCCTCCTTATCGAGAATTTCAGGATAGCCGCTGCTATCATGACCGTCTTGGAAAAACACGCAGGCTGCCATGACCACACCATTAACGTTGCAAGACCGGTACAAGGGGGTACTGAATCCGGCCGCCGTCGGCAAGCTGTTCCGGCTCGAGCGCTTTGCCGCGCCGCCCGACCTGGCGCCGTTCATCGAATGGTACTGGCTGGTCGCGTGGGACTTGCCGCCGGGCGTGTCGCACACGCAGCGCACGCTGCCGTCGCCCTGCGTGCAGGTGGTGTTCGACCGCGGCCGCACGGCAGCATTCGGCGTGATGACCAAGGCGTTCAATTACACGCTGTCCGGGCGCGACCACGTGCTGGGGGCGCGCTTCCGGCCTGGGGCGTTTCACGGCTTTCTGGGGCGCGCCGTGCAGACGATGGCCGACTGCGAGCTGCCGCTCTCTGCCCTGTTTGGCTGCGACGAAGCGGCCGCCGAACAGAGCGTGCTCGACGCGCCTGACGACGCCGCCATGGTCCTGGCTGCCAGCGATATCCTGCGGCGCGGACTGCCGGCGCAACCGGCGCCGCACCTCGCCCGCATCGGGCAAGTGGAAAAAATCATGGAACTGATACGCCAGCATCCGGATCTGACCCAAGTGGGCCAACTGGCCGAACGGGCGGGCATGAGCGTGCGCGCGCTGCAGGTGCTGTTCCACGACAGCGTGGGCGCCAGCCCCAAGTGGGTGATCCGCCGCAACCGCCTGCTCGACGCCGCCGACCAGCTGGCCCACGGCGCTGACCTCGACCTGGCAACACTGGCGCAAAACCTGGGCTACTACGACCAGGCGCACTTCACGTCGGACTTCGAACATTTGGTGGGCAAGCCGCCGGCGGATTATCGGCGTAGTTGCGTCAAGAAATAATGGCTCGCTTCCAGGCTTGTTTGATGCGGCGCAAATGAGACTATACTTAAAAATCATGCGGTTGATCGATGCGCACCGTCATCGAAACGCCCTTGTTCGAAAGCAGCTGGCCCCTCTATTGGTTCCCGGAGGAATACGCTGCATTCATCACATTCATCGCCTCAAACCCTGACGCCGGCGACGTGGTTCCGGGTAGCGGCGGTGTTCGGAAAGTTCGATGGAGACGTCAAGGTTCCGGAAAGTCTGGCGGGGTACGAGTCATCTACTTCACGCGTAACAAAGCCGCCGAAGTAGTCTTGCTAACGCTGTATGCAAAGGCCAACCTGGCGAATCTGAGTCCCGCAATATTGAAGGAGATGCGTCGTGTCTTTGACTAGAAAAATTCCCCTCAGCGATGAGGAACTTGAGACGTTCGAGGCAAACCGCAATCTCGGAGCAGAGTTACTGCAAGCAGGTCGCGAAATGAAGGCCGGCCTGGGACGTGTGGTGTATTCGCCCTTGATTGCCGCGCGCGAGAACACCGGACTGACACGCGAACAGTTCGCCGGCTTGTTGGGGATGACTGTTGAAGAACTGGAGAAACTGGAACAGGATC
>JBEVMD010000369.1:0-17756 GCA_040508835.1 Duganella sp.
CGATGCCTGCGAACCGCTCCAGGTGTGCAGGTAGCGCTGCTGCGGCACGCTGCGGAACGTGGCGCCATTGCTGCGCCCCATCCAGTAAAACCAGATATCGTCGCCTTGCGGGCACAGGCGCATGAACGCTTCCTGGTCCAGCACCTGGTTGGTGAAGATGCCGGCCGGGTACAGCACGCCGCCGATCCCGGTCGGGAAGTTATGGATGCTGGCATCGACGTTGGGCGCCTCGAACTGCCATTGCGAGTAGGGCAGGGGCAGGCCGTCGGCGCCGTGCGCCATGCGGTGCTTGCGGTGGCAGACGATCTCGCGCCCGCCGCCCTGCAGCGACAGCGTCACCAGTTCCTGCAGCCAGGTCGACCAGTAATAAATGTCGTCGTCGGCCGTGGTGACGGCCACCGGCCCGAACTGCTGCAGGGCGGGGATCAGCTTTTTGTACGAGCGGATGTCGGCGCAGCCGTTGATTTCCAGGCCGTGCGCGCGCAGCGCGGTGACGGCCGGCGGCAGCGCCGCCAGGTCTTTTTCGGCAATCCACAAGATCACCCGCTTGTTACCGTACGACTGCATCAGCAGCGACTTGAGCGTGAGGTGCAGCGTGGGAAAGCGCGGCGGATACGACGTGAGCGAGACGATCACGGCCGGTTGATCGGGCGCCGCGGCAGGCTTGGCTCCGGGCTTGGCGCCCATGGTGTGGCGCAGCCAGGCCGCGTGCAGACTGGTGCGCATCTTCAGCTCGAGGCTGTTGTTGGCGATAATGTAGCGCAGCGATTTGAGTATTTTTTTCATCGGTTCGATCCAGGGGCTTAGCCGCCCACGTAGGGCAGGAACTGGTCGCCATTCCTGACCATCCATTCGGGGTTGATGTGGTCGTTATCTTTAAAGATCGGCAAGCGCTGCTTGTCGTCGAAGATACGGCAGTCCTCGCCCTGGCACAGCGCGGCGCGGAACGACACCACGCTGAACAGCGGGTTGCGGCGCAAGTCCGTGAACAGCTGATCGTAGGCGGCGTTGTTGGCCAGCAGGTCGTGCGAACGGGCCCGTTCCGGCACCGCGCCGTGCCAGTACAGCTGGCGCGAAATATTGTTGGGAACGTTGAAGGTGAAATTGGGCGTGGCGTCCACGACCACTACGCGGATGCCGCGCGCCAGCAGCGTCTCGATGGTGGCGCGCATGCGCTCGATCGGCAGCTTGGGATCGGCAGCGTCGCGCGGGGCCACGCAGCGCGCGCCCTGGAAGCTGCAGATGCCGGCCGCGCCGGTGGAGAAGAAGGTCCAGTTCTGCGAAATGATCACGGTCTGGTAGGCGCCCGAGCCGGCCAGGCGGTAGGCGGCGTCGGTAAATTCGCGGCAGTAGTACATCTTGTCGCTGCGTTCGAAACCGGTAATCAGCGGGCAGCCCGACTTGACGTAGAACGTGGTGTCCACCTTGCTGTGCTGGCGGAACCACGGGTACAGGTGGCCGGCGTGCGAATCGCCCAGCACCAGCACCTTGGGACCGGCCGCACCCGCTTGCAGGTGGCAGAAGTTGCCCAGCTCGCGGCCCGTGTTTTCGCAGGCGGGATCGTAGGTGTGCGACTGGCCGGTGGCGGCAATGCTCTGGAACAGCGCCGGCTCGGCCGTGCGCATGGCCAGGCCATCGGTGTTGCGATACACCAGCGTGACGCCGACCAGCAGCACGGCCACGCCGGCCATGCGCGCAAAGCCGCGGCCCATCGGCAGGTTGCGCAGCCGGCGCGCCGGCTCCACGTAGCGGAACGACAGGTAGCCGAGCACGAACGACAGGGCGATGCCGCCCAGCTTGGCGATGCGGCCGTGATCCTGGGCCATGCCCGTGATGCCCAGCGCGATCACGAGCGGCCAGTGCCACAGGTAAATCGAATACGACCAGGCGCCCAGCCGCTGCACCGGACGGTTGTTGAGCAGGGGATTGTGTTCGTAGTTGGCGATCAGCAGCACGCAGGCACCCAGCACGGGCAGGATGGCGTAGTAGCCGGGCCATTGTCCCTCGAGCTTGAAGACCTTGGTCACGACCAGGCCCACCGCGATCAGCGCCAGGCCGCCGTAGCTGAGCGGGGCGCCGTGCAGCGGTTTCACCAGCCGCATATTGCGGGTCAGGTAGACCAGGCCGCCGGCAATCATCTGCCACGAGCGGGTGAGCACCGAGAAGAAGGCGTTCTGGTTATCGCTGGTGATGCAGGCAATCAGCGAGACGGCAAACACGGCGCCAAGCGCCAGCGTGAAGCGGCCCAGGTCGGGCTGGCCGTTGCGGCGCGACACCGCCAGGCCCACCCAGACGATGGCCGGATACAACATATAGAACTGCCACTCGACTGCCAGCGACCAGGTGTGCAGCAGCCAGCGGTCGTCGATGCCGGCAGCAAAATATCCCTGCTGGGCGGCGTAGTAATTATTGGCATTGAACAGCAGCGCATGCATGGCCTGGCGCGCCAGGCTGTCGAGGTCGGGCGGGGGCAGGGCGACTGCGCCCAGCACCAGCACCACGGCCACCATCACGAACAGCGCCGGCACGATGCGCAGCACGCGCTTCCACAGGAAGCCGAGATAGTTGAAATTGCCCTGGATCAGGCCACCGTGGATGATCTTGGTCATCAGGTAGCCGGAGATCACGAAAAACAGGTCGACCCCGATGAAGCCGCCGTCGAACAGTTTGATGTTGAAGTGGTAGAGCACGACCATGAGCACGCTGATCGCCCGCAAGCCGCCAATATCGGTCTTTAAATCTGGTTTCATCATGTCCGGGTTGTGTGTGGTGCATTACTGGCGATGCGGAACCGGGCGCGCGCGATGTGGCGTGGCGGGCAGTAACGACGCCGGCCGATGCAGGCGGCGCCTGGCGGTGTGAAAGCGGTGTCCCCCCGACTGGAATCGAACCAGTATCCCACGCTTAGGAGGCATGTGCACTATCCATTGTGCTACGGGGAGGATGACGACCGGCCACTATTATAGCTGACATAACATCAATGCCAAGTCCTGTTGTGCTGCAGCATAAACCTGTGCGGGCGCCGCCACTATCGGTACAATGCCGGTCATCCACTTTTTTTTTGCGCAGCCTGGGGCGCCGGGCGCGATCCGCCTCCCTCCGCCGGCCGCATCAATTTCACAACCTTACTAAGTACACTATCTATGGCAGTCATTTCTCTTTCATCGGCGCAGCTTGCGTTCGGCCACGTGGCCTTGCTCGACCATGCCGAGTTTTCGCTGGAAACGGGCGAACGCGTGGGCCTGATCGGTCGCAACGGTACCGGCAAGTCGTCGCTGCTGAAGGTCATCTCCGGCCGCTTCAAGCTCGACGACGGTCTGCTGGTGATGCAGCAAGGCCTCAACATCGTGTATGTCGAGCAGGAGCCGGTATTCGACCCGGAAATGTCGGTGCACGATGCAGTGGCCGCCGGCCTCGGCGCGCTGCCAGGACTGCTGAAAGAATACGACGCATTGACCGGCCAGTTCGGCCAGGGCGACGACGAAGCGCTGATGGAGCGGATGCACGATATCCAGGTCCAGCTCGATGCAGCGGACGCGTGGAACCTGACCAACAAGGTCGAAACCGTGCTCGATCGCCTCAAGCTTAGCGGCGACCTGCTGATGAAAACCCTGTCGGGCGGGATGCAGAAGCGCGTGGCGCTGGCCCGCGCGCTGGTGTCGGCGCCCGACGTGCTGCTGCTCGACGAGCCGACCAACCACCTGGACTTCAGCTCCATCATGTGGCTCGAAGGCCTGCTGCGCGATTTCAAGGGCAGCGTGCTGTTCATCACCCACGACCGCTCGTTCCTGGACAACGTCGCCACCCGCATCATCGAACTCGATCGCGGCCGCCTGCTGTCGTATCCCGGCAACTTTGCCGCCTACCAGACCCGCAAGGCCGAACAGTTGGAAAACGAGGAAGTGGAAAACGCCAAGTTCGACAAGTTCCTGGCGCAGGAAGAAGTGTGGATCCGCAAGGGCGTCAAGGCGCGCCGCGTGCGTGACGAAGGCCGCGTGCGCCGCCGGGAAGCGCTGCGCCTGCCCCGCGCGGCGCCCCGCGACCAGCAGGGCCAGGTCAAGCTGGAAGTGGGTTCGTCCGAACGCTCCGGCAAGATCGTGGCCGAGCTGGAAAACGTCAGCAAGCGCTTTGGCGACCGCGTGATCGTCGACAACTTCACGGGCACCATCCTGCGCGGCGACAAGGTCGGCCTGATCGGCGCCAACGGCGCCGGCAAGACCACGCTGCTCAAGATGATCCTGGGCGAACTGGCCCCGGGCAACGGCGTGGCGCGCCTGGGCACCAAGCTGCAGGTCGCGTACTTCGACCAGATGCGCACCCAGCTCAACGAAGAGGCGAGCCTGATGGACACCATCTCCCCGGGCAGCGACTGGGTGGAAGTGAACGGCCAGCGCAAGCACTCGATGAGCTACCTGAACGACTTCCTGTTCTCGCCCGAGCGCGCGCGCTCGCCGGTCAAGTCGCTGTCCGGCGGCGAGCGCAACCGCCTGCTGCTGGCGCGCCTGTTTGCCAAGCCGGCCAACTGCCTGGTGCTCGATGAACCCACCAACGACCTCGACATCGACACCCTCGAACTGCTGGAAGAGTTGTTGGAAGAGTACACGGGCACCGTGTTCCTGGTCAGCCACGACCGCACGTTCCTCGACAACGTGGTCACCCAGGTGATCGTTGCCGAAGGGGAGGGCCAGTGGCGCGAGTTCGTGGGCGGCTATACCGACTGGGAGCGCGTGCGCGCCACCACGGCGTCCGCCGCGCGCACGGCGCCGGCCAAGGTCGAAGCGCGCGAAGCGGCCGCGCCGGCAGCCGCAGCGCCGGCCGTCAAGGCCAAGAAACGCAGCTTCAAGGAGCAGCGCCTGCTGGAAGAGCTGCCGAAACAGATCGCCGCCCTCGAGGACGAGCAGGCCGCGCTGACCTTGCAGCTGTCGGATCCCGACTTTTACAAGAAGAATGCGGCCGAGGCGCGCCGGGTGCAGGAGCGCGTGGAGGCGATCGAACTGGAGCTGATGACGGCGCTGGAAACCTGGGAACAGCTTGAAGCGGGCGGCTGAACCGACCCCTACTGTGCATTGCAATAAAAAAATCTGCACTTGGGATAGGCAGTCCGGGTTGATTTAAATATAATGATGAAACCGGCGCGATGGTTGCGGCGCTGGCGGCCCACGGCGCAAAACAGCGCGCTGCCGGGCGTCGGTGTTGCGCCGCACCATAGTCATGCTCGTGGGAGATGTAATTTTCCTACGCGCACGGTTGAACTTCTTACACAATTTATTGTCCTAGTGATACCATTTGGTTCCGAACGCAATCATGCAGTGCATGCGATTGGCGGAAACGATGGTAATGTACCGTGCCTGCCGTAGTGCAGCCCCCCGGCGTCGCCTGTCAGGCCAGGCCGGAAGGCCGCCACCGCTCTCTGGGCCGGCAGGACCGTCGGGCTGTTATTGATCGCATTGCAACCGAAAAATAAAAAATGTTAAGAATGCTGCACACTTTGTCTCCCCGCCTCTCGACCCTGATGCCGCGCCGCGTGGGTTGGACCCAAACGCTGTGCGCCGCCCTCGTCGGCAGCGCGTACTGCCTGCCTGTCATGGCGGCCGAAGGCGACACTTTTACGCCGTTTGTCAGCCTCAGTTATTTGCATGACAGCAATCTGTTGCGCCTGTCGGACGACCAGTTGCCCGAATTCGGCGGCGACGGCAGCGACGATTACCGCACTGCAGCAGCCGGCCTCGGCATCGACAAGACATTCGGTCGCCAGCACCTGACCGCATCGCTGCGGGCCACGCGCGTCAAGTTCGACCGTTTCAGCCAGCTCGACTATACCGGCAAGGAAGGCAACGCCGACCTGGCCTGGGGCCTGGGCAACCATGTCAGCGGCCACCTGGGCACGCTGTACTCCGATTCGCTCACGCCATTCAACGATTTCCACGACAACGAGCGCAATCTGCGCACGCGTCGCCGCAATTACGTGGACGGCACCTGGCGCTTCCACCCGAGCTACCAGGTGGTGGCCGGCTACAGCGAGGACGAATACCGCTACAGCCTGGAAACCCAGCGCTACAACGAGCGCACCGAACGCGTGCCGATGGTCGAGTTCGACTATCTGCCGGCGTCGCGCGTGCGCATCGGCCTGCAGCTGCGCCGCCAGCGCATCGCTTACGTCATGAACAACAGCTACGAGCAGGACGAGCAGAAGATCAACCTGTTCTGGCCCATTACCGGCACCACCGAGCTGCTGTTCCTCGGCGGCCGGGTGCAGCGCAAGTACGACACCAACGCCACCCGCAACGCCAGCGGCACCAACGGCCGTGCCGTGGTCAACTGGTCGCCGCGCGAGCGCCTCAAGTTCAACGCCCAGGTCTGGCAGGAGTTTTCCGCCATCGAGGGCGCGCGGGTCAACAGTTCGCTCAACAAGGGTGTGTCGGTCGGCAGTACCTGGGACGTGACGTCGAAGATCCGCCTCGAGGCCAACGTGCAGCGCGAGCGTCGCGATTTCGACGCCTTCCTGCCGAGCGCCCAGGAGCAGCAGCTGTCCGACAGCGATCTCAAGGATAACTCGCGCACCGCGTCCACCACCCTGACGTACGCCCTCACGCCACGCTGGCTGCTCTCGGCCCGCGCCTTCCAGGAAAAACGCGACGGCAGTGTTGCGGCCAGGACCGGCAACTACAAGGCCAATGGCTATTCGTTCACAGTCACCGCGCAGTTTTAAGTCATTATGACCGTCAACGATATTCCCCTTATTTCGATCTTCCAGCGCGTACTCGACCCCATCCTGATCATGGGGGCGCTGTACCTGTGTACCTTCGCCTACGGCCGGCCGTTCGACGGCTATTCGCTGATCCTGATGGTGCTGGTCTTCTTCATCATGACGTCGGTGTACCAGTTCGTCGATCCGTACCGCGCCTGGCGCGCCGGTGAAATGAACGTCTATGCGCGCGACCTGCTGCTGGGCTGGGTGCTTACCGTGCTGATCCTGGCGCTGCTGGGCATGGGCACGGGCATGGTCGGCAAGTTCGACCAGCGCGTGATGCTGGTGTGGTTCGGCGTGGTGCCGTTGCTGCTGCTGGGGGCGCACCGCGCCGCCCGCATGCTGGGCGGCGCCGACCGCGCCGAGGTGCGCTCGGTGATCCTGATTGGCGCCAACGCCGCCAGCGCCCGCTTTGCCGCCAATATCGACCGCAATCCCAATATGTACATGAAGGTGGTCGGTTACTTCGACGACCGCGCGCAGGACCGCTGGCCGGCCGACCTGGCGCATCCGGTGCTGGGCAAGATGGACGAGATTGCCGATTACGTGCGCAAGCACCAGATCAAGCTGGTGTTCATCAGCCAGCCGATCTCGGCCCAGCCGCGCATCCGCAGCCTGGTCGACGAGCTGCAGGACACCACCACGTCGGTGTACTTCCTGCCCGATATCTATATCTTCGACCTGATGCAGGCGCGCTTCGACAACGTCGGCGGCATGCCCGTGATTGCCATCTGCGAATCGCCGTTCACCGGCTTTAACAGTTTGCTCAAGCGGGTCAGCGACATCGTGCTGGCCTCGCTGATCCAGATCATGCTGCTGCCCATCATGGCGGTGATTGCCATTACCATCAAGGCCACGTCCAAGGGGCCGATCATCTTCCGCCAGCGCCGCTACGGCCTGTATGGCGAAGAAATCATGGTCTACAAGTTCCGCTCGATGACGGTGGCCGAGGACGGCGCCAAGGTGGTGCAGGCCACCAAGAACGACCAGCGCGTGACCAAGGTCGGCGGGTTCCTGCGCAAGACGTCGCTTGACGAGTTACCGCAGTTCATCAACGTGCTGCAGGGACGCATGAGCATAGTCGGTCCGCGTCCGCATGCGGTCGCGCACAACGAGCAGTATCGCAAGCTGATCAAGGGTTACATGCTGCGTCACAAGGTCAAGCCCGGCATCACCGGCTGGGCCCAGGTGAACGGCCTGCGTGGCGAAACCGACACGCTCGACAAGATGGAAGCGCGCATCGCCTACGACCTCGATTACCTGCGCCACTGGTCGCTGTGGCTCGATATGTGGATCATCGTGCGCACCGTGCTGGTGGTGCTCAAGCGCGAAAATGCCTTCTGACCGCCAATTAAGCGTACCCTAAGCGGTAGACGGTCCGCACGCCACAGTCCGCGATTGTGGAGCGCTGTCGGGCCGTGTAGAATGATTGTTTTATTGTAATTTGTTGTGTTCAAATGCTAAGTATGCACCCGGCCTGGCCTGGTAACCGAGAAAAAAAGGAAAAACCGTGAGTTCGATTCGTAAAGCAGGTCATCCGGCGCGCAGGCCAGGCGCGCAACATCGCCGCAGCGCCTACGTCTGCGCACTGCTGGTGGCGGCCACGCTGGCCGCTTGCGGCGGCAAGAAAGACGCGCCGTCCGGCCAGGCGCTGGTGCGCGTGGGCAGCGAAGAAATCACTGCCATGCAGCTCAACGAAGAACTGCAACGCGCCAATGTGCCGGCCGCCCAGCAGGAAGCGGGCCGCAAGCAGCTGCTGCAAAGCCTGGTCGAGCGCCAGTTGCTGGTCAACGCCGCGCAGGAAGAAAAACTCGACCGCGATCCGAAAGTGGTGCAGGCCGTCGAGCGCGCCAAGGCGCTGATCCTGGCCCAGTCGTACATGCAAAAGCGTCTGCCCACCGGCCGTCCTACCGCCGAAGAGGTCAGCGCCTACTACAACAAGCATCCGCTGTTCTTCAGTGCCCGCAAGCAGTTCGAACTGCGCCAGCTGGTCGTGGCCACCAAGGACCTCGATGCCGAATCGGGCAAGGCCATCGAAGCGGCCAAGTCGATCGACGAAGTGGCGGTCTGGTTCGACCAGCGCGGCACCAAGTACCAGCGCGCGCAAGTGTCGCGCACCAGCGCCGATTTGCCCGAAGCGCTGAGCGAGCGCCTGATCGCCATGAAGCCGGGACAGCTGTTCATCCTGCGTGAAGGCGAGCGCAGCGTGCTGAGCGTGCTGGCCGACACCCGTCCGGCGCCGGTCGACCTGGCCACCGCCACGCCGCAGATCGAGCAGTTCCTGGTCAATGCGCGCAACAAGGAAGCGGCCACTGCCGAACTGGCCCGCCTGCGCGCCGCCGGCAAGGTCGAGTACCTGAACAAGAGCCTGGCGCCGGACGCCGCCGCACCTGCGGCCGCGGCGCCCGCCGCACCGGCAGCACCGGCCGCAACCGAAGGCCACGACGTCAATGCGCGCGGCGTCTCGGGACTGAAATAAGCAGGACCGAACCAGCACCACAGAACAAGCGGCCGTGCCGTTCCACCTTTAAAAATTTTTTGACAGAGCACACTATGAAACGATATGCACAATGGATCGCGACCGCCTTGCTGGCGTTCGGGATGCACGCCGCGAATGCGGCCGACCTGTTGCTGGGCCCCAGCGACGTCCTCAAGATTACGGTCTATAACAACGCCGACCTGTCGGTGGAAACCCGCATCAGCGACGCCGGCACCATCAGCTACCCGCTGATCGGCCAGGTGAAAATCGCCGGCCTGTCGCCGGCTGCCGCCGAACAGAAACTGGCGGGCCTGCTGGAAGCCGGTCGTTTCGTCAAGCAAGCGCAAGTGAACATCCTGGTGACCAATATGGTGAGCCAGCAGGTATCGGTGCTGGGCCAGGTGAACCGCCCGGGCCGTTACCCGATCGACTCCGCCCGCACCGTGCTGGACATGCTGGCCCTGGCCGGCGGCGCCACGGCCGACGGCGGCGAAACCGTCACCCTGGTGCACAAGCAGGGCGGCACCGAAGGCCAGCAGGTGCTGGACGTGGTGGCCCTGATGCGCGGCGGCGACGCCAGCCGTAACGTGGCCCTGGTGGGCGGCGACGTGCTGTACGTCGAACGCGCGCCACGCTTCTACATCTACGGTGAAGTACAGCGTCCGGGTTCGCTGCGCCTCGAGCGCAGCATGACGGTGCTGCAGGCGCTGGCAGCCGGCGGCGGCCTGACCCCGCGCGGCACCGAACGCGGCCTGCGCATCAAGCGTCGCGACGCGGCCGGCGTGCTGCAAACCATCGATGCCAAGCATGACGACCAAGTCATGCCGGACGATGTCGTGTACGTCAAGGAAAGCCTGTTCTAACCGTATTGCCAGGGCCGGCGCCACGTGGCGTCCCCTGATTTTGAAAGCCCAACATGAATCTCAGTCTCTTATTAGTCACGCTGCGTGCACGTTATAAAATCGTCCTGCTGACCGTGGCGGTGACGGTGATTGCCGCCCTCGTCATCACGCTGATGCTGCCCAAGACCTACCTGGGCACCGTCTCGATGGTCGTCAATTACAAGGGCGTGGACGCTGTTACCGGCCTCAGCATGCCAGCGCAGCTGATGCCCGGCTACACCGCCACCCAGGTCGATATCATCAAGAGCAAGGGCGTCGCCCTGCGCGTGGTCGACCAGCTCGGCCTGGCCAACAACCCGGCCGTGCGCCAGCAGTTCATCGACGCCACCGGCGACCGCGGCACCATCCGCGACTGGCTGGCCGACCTGCTGCTCAACAAGGTCGACGTGGTGCCGGCGCGCGAAAGCAGCGTGCTGACCCTGAACTTCAAGGGTAACGATCCGCAGTTCGTGGCGGCCGTGGCCAATGCCTTTGCCGCTGCCTACATGCAGCTGAGCGTGCAACTGAAGACCGATCCGGCGCAGCAGGCATCGACCTTCATCACCACCCAGACCAAGGTGCTGCGCGAGCAGTACGAAGCGGCCCAGGCACGCGTATCGAAATACCAGCTGGAAAACAACATCTTCAACGCCGACAACCGTGTCGACGTCGAGACCGCCCGCCTGAACGACCTGTCGAGCCAGCTGGTGGCCGCCCAGAGCCAGAACATCGACGCCAACTCGCGTCGCGCCCAGGCCGAAGGCAATGCCGCCACGTCGCCTGACGTGCTGAACAACCCACTGGTGCAGGGCCTGAAAAGCAGCCTGGCGCTGGCCGAAGCCAAGTTTGCCGATACCGCGCAGCGCCTGGCGCCCAACCACCCGCAATACATTTCGGCCAAGTCCGAAGTGGATAAATTGCGCGCCAGCCTGAACGAACAGATCCAGTCGGCATCGCGCGGCGTGTCCGTCAGCGCCACCATCAGCAAGCAGCGCGAAAGCGAACTGCGCGCCCAGCTGGCCGAACAGAAATCCAAGGTCCTGGCACTGAACACCGCGCGCGACGAATTCAGCGTGCTGTCGAACGAAATGGAAAACGCCCGCCGCGCCTACGAAATGGCCAGCCAGCGTTTTAACCAGACCTCGCTCGAAGGCTCGTCCAAGCAGGCCGATATCGCCGTGCTGACGCCGGCCACGGCGCCGCTGTCGCCATCGGGTCCGCGCATGCTGCTCAATATCGCGGTGGCCCTGGTGGCTGGCGTGATCCTGGGCCTGGGCGGCGTGCTGGTCATGGAACTGCTCGATCAGCGCATCCGTTCGGCCGCACAGCTGGCGGACGCCTTCGGCCTGCCGGTACTGGGCGTGATCGCCAAGCCGCGCGCCCTCAGGTCGCGTCGCGCCGGTCCTTCCGGCCCCGCCCGTCCGGCGCTGTCGGACGACCGTCCGGCGCAAGCCTGACCCGCTTTCACGATTAATCCGGAGCCTTTAATATGAATTCGACCTCACCTGTACAAGCTTTTTCCGCGCCGGGACTGCGCGATAAAGCGTCGCTGGCCACGCCAGACCGCTCGATCGGCGCCATCCTGATCAAGACCGGCAAGCTGTCGGTCGCCGACGCCGAAGAAGTGATGCGTGTCTCGGTCGAGCGCAATATGCGCTTTGGCGACGCCGCACTCGAAATGGGCAAGGTCACCCAGAGCGATATCGACCTGGCGCTGTCGCGCCAGTACGATTACCCGTACCTGCTGCGTGGCGAAAGCGCCATCAGCGAACACGTCGTGGCTGCCTACGAGCCGTTCACGTCGCGCGTGGAATCGATGCGCGCGCTGCGCAACCAGCTGATGTGGCGCTGGTTCGAAACCGGCGCCGAGCGTCACTCGCTGGCCGTGTGCGGCGCTGGCCGCGGCGATGGCCGCAGTTTCCTGACCGCCAACCTGGCCGTGGTGTTTTCGCAGCAGGGCCAGCGCACGCTGGTGATCGACGCCGACATGCGCAACCCGAGCCAGCACACGCTGTTCGGCCTGGAAAACCGCGCCGGCCTGTCGGCCGTGCTGTCGGGCCGCGCCGGCATCGAAACCATCCAGCGCGCGCCCGGCCTGCTGGACCTGTCGGTGCTGACGGCCGGCGCCACGCCGCCGAATCCGTCGGAGCTGCTGGGACGTCCGGTGTTCGGCCAGCTGCTGCGCGAACTGGCGGCCCATTACGACGTGATCCTGATCGATACGCCGGCCTCGGCCGATTGCTCGGACGCCCAGATGGCTGCCGGCCGCGCCGGCGCCGCCATGGTGGTGACGCGCCAGAACCACAGCAGCGCCGCTGCCGTGCACGACCTCGCCGCCATGTTGTCCGAAGCGCGGGTACACATCGTGGGCACCGTGCTCAATGACTACTAACACCATGTCCGAGGCGTTCGAACCGCGCCGGCCCGGCGGCGCAGCATTATCGTCGTGGCTGATCGTGGCGATCGGCCTGGTGGCCCTGTATCTGCCCACCTTTATCGACATGTTCCGGGGCCCGTGGGCCTCGGAAAAAAACGCCCATGGCCCCATCGTCATGGCGGTAGCCTTTGCTTTCCTGTATTTCCGCGTGCGCCAGCTGCTGTCGGCCGATAATTTCGAGCGCCGCCCGGCGCCTGCCGCCGGCATGGTCGCGCTGGCGATCGGCTGCGTGCTGTACGTGCTGGGCCGCTCGCAAAGCGTCAACCTGCTCGAAGTGGGTTCGCTGCTGTTCGTGCTGGCCGGCATCGTGCTGGTGTACTTCGGCGCGCGCACCCTGCGCAGCCTGTGGTTCGCATTCTTCTTCATGCTGTTCATGATCCCGCTGCCGCCGTCGGTAGTGGACGTGGTCACGCTGCCGCTCAAGATCGGCGTGTCGTGGGCCACCGAGCACCTGCTGTACGCGGCCGGTTACCCGATTTCGCGCAGCGGCGTCATCCTCAACATGGGCCAGTACCAGCTGCTGGTGGCCGATGCCTGCGCCGGCCTCAATTCGCTGTTCACGCTCGAAGCGCTGGGCCTGCTGTACATGAACCTCGTGCGTCACCCGTCGGTGGTGCGCAACGTGGCGCTGGCCACGCTGATCATCCCGATTTCGTTCACCGCCAACACGATCCGCATCGTGTTCCTGGCGCTGATCACCTATTATTTCGGCGACGCCGCCGGCCAGGGTTTCCTGCACGGCTTCTCCGGCCTGGTGCTGTTCCTGTCGGCCCTGCTGTTGATCATCAGCGTCGACCGTTTCCTGAACTGGATCGTCACCCGTGGCGACCCTACCGCCGAGCGCACCGACATGGGCCCGATGCTGCCGCCGCTGAAAGCGGGCGTCTGGCAGCCGCGGCTGGCCGTGGCCAGCAAGCCCGGCATCGTGATGCTGGTGGTGATGCTGGCGGCCGTGGGCCTGTCCCACGTGCTGGCGCCCACGCTGCACGGCGTGCAGTCGGGCCGCAAGCTCGACCAGGTGATCCCCACTGCCTTCGGCGACTGGAAGGAAGTGCCGGGCATGGCCCAGGCCGGCCTGTCCACGAACGAAGAAGGCAAGACCCTGAGCGACGAGATCTACGACGAGGTGGTCATGCGCACCTACGTCAACGGCGCCAACCAGCAAGTGATGCTGGCGGTGGCGTACGCCCGCGAGCAGCGCCAGGAAGTCAAGCTGCACATGCCTGAAATCTGCTATCCGGCGCAGGGCTACAAGGTGCTCAACCTGCAACAGACGCAGTTGCCGGTGCTGGCTGGCGGCGCCACCTTGCCTGGCAAGCACATGGTCGCTACCGGTAACAACCGCACCGAGGCCGTCACGTACTGGACCCGGGTCGGCGACGCCTACCCGCCGGGCGGCCTGGCCATGCGCCTGCAGATTTTCCGCGACGGCCTGCAAGGCCGCATCGACGACGGCATCCTGGTACGCGCCTCCAGCGTGGTGAACGGCGCGGCGCAAACCGCCGACGCCTACGCGCTGCAGCAGCGTTTCCTCCAGCAACTGGTCGCAGCCACGGGCACCGGTGGTCCGGCCCTGATCGCTTCCAGCCAACCATAAGCGCTGCCGTGCCGTCCCGCTTGCCAGACCTGGCAGGCGAGGGCGGTCGCGGTGGCACACACATAACCCTACGAAAAGGAAAAATATGAATATCACAGTAATTGGCTCGGGCTATGTTGGCCTGGTGACGGGCGCTTGCCTGGCCGAATTGGGCAACAACGTGTTCTGCCTCGATGTCGATGCACGCAAGATCGGCGTCCTCAACGACGGCGGCGTGCCGATCTACGAACCGGGCCTGAACGACATCATCGCCCGCAACCGCGCGGCTGGCCGCATCGTGTTCTCGACCGACGTGGCGGCCGCCGTGGCGCACGGCGACATCCAGTTCATCGCCGTCGGCACCCCGCCCGACGAAGACGGCTCGGCCGACCTGCAGTACGTGGTGGCCGCGGCCCGCAACATCGGCCGTCACATGACCGGCTTCAAGGTCGTGGTGGACAAGTCGACGGTGCCGGTCGGTACCGCCGACAAGGTGCGCGCCGCCATCGAAGAAGAACTGGCTGCCCGCGGCCTGTCCGACCTGGGCGTGTCGGTGGTGTCCAACCCCGAGTTCCTCAAGGAAGGCGCGGCCGTCGACGATTTCATGCGTCCCGACCGCATCGTGGTGGGCGTGGATGCCGGCCCCGAAGGCCAGCAGGCGCGCGAACTGATGCGCCAGATGTATGCGCCGCTGAACCGCAACCACGAGCGGATCCTGTACATGGACGTCAAATCGGCCGAGTTCACCAAGTACGCCGCCAACGCCATGCTGGCCACCCGCATCTCGTTCATGAACGAACTGGCCAACCTGGCCGACAAGCTGGGCGTCGACATCGAACACGTGCGTAAAGGCATCGGTTCCGATCCGCGCATCGGCTTCAGCTTCCTGTACGCCGGCACCGGCTACGGCGGTTCGTGCTTCCCGAAAGACGTGCAGGCGCTGGTGCGCACGGCTGCCGAACACGGCCAGGACCTGCAGATCCTGGGCGCTGTCGAGTCCGTCAACGACCGTCAAAAATCGGTGCTGCTGGAAAAAATCTACGGCCGCCTGGGCCAGGACCTGAGCGGCAAGACCTTTGCCATGTGGGGCCTGGCGTTCAAGCCGAACACCGATGACATGCGCGCCGCCCCGAGCCGGGTGCTGGTCCGCGCACTGCTCGAACGCGGCGCGTCCGTGGTGGCGCACGATCCGGTGGCGATGGACGAAGCGCGTCACGCATTCGAACTCGACCTGGCAGACCTGCCGGCCGACCAGCGTCGCCTGACCTATGTGGACGAGCCGATGGCCGCCCTGAACGGCGCCAACGCGCTGGTCATCGTGACGGAATGGAAAGCCTTCAAGAGCCCGAACTTCGCTGCCGTCAAGGCGGCGCTGTCGGACCAGGTGATCTTCGACGGCCGCAACCTGTACGAACCGTCGGAAATGCGCCAGCACGGCATCGACTACCTGGCGGTCGGCCGTCAATAAGCCGGCCTGCGAGAAGCCGGCAGGCAGCAAGCCGGCCCGCAAGCAGCCGACAGTAATACGGCGCCCGTCACCGGGCGTCAGCAATAAGGCATAAGGAAAGCAGCACATGATGGCATTGCACGATAAATCCTCGGCGCTTCGGCGGCCGGTAGCGCTGGCGTGGCAGGCGTTCGCCTGGCTGCGGCGGCAATGGGGCGTGCTCGCCATCCTGGCGCTCGGCGGCCTGCTGGGCGCCTTCCTGCCGATCTATTCGGAAATGACCAGCGGCAGCCTGTCCGCGCTGGTGGCGATTCCCGCCTTGCTGGTGCTGATGTGCTGCATCGCCTACGACCGCAAGTTCCTGCTGATCATGATCTTGCTGCTGCGCGCCAGCGGCGACGTGTTCCTCGAATCCACCCGCATCGGCGGGCTGATCAACGTGGCGGTGGTGATGCTGGCCACGCTGCTGGTGCTCGAGCAGCCGCGCCTGTTCCCGCGCCGGCACCTGGCGCCGTGGGCGATTTTCCTGGGGCTGTGCGTGTTTGGCGTGGTGATGTCGCCACTGAAGTTCGAAGCACTGCGCGTGCTGATTGCGCAGATGTCGTATTTCTCGATGTTTGTCGCCGCGTTCTACATGGTGCGCAAGCCCGAGGACCTGCAGTTCTACATGAAGATCCTGCTGGCCTCGTCGGTGATACCGGTGCTGTATTCGTTTGTCGATTACGCGCTGCATCACGCCGAAGGCGGCGGCGCCTACCGGATTCGCAGTACCTTCAGTCACGCCAACATCTTCGCGTTCTACCTGACGCTGATGATCGGCCTGACGTTCTACATGTTCAAGCAGGCCAGCGCGCGCCGCGACCAGTTCTGGCGCAGCTGCGGCTGGGTGCTGTACCTGCTGGTGCTGCTGGCCCTGCTGGTGGGCACGCGCACGCGCAGCGCCTGGATGGCCTGTTTCCTGATGTTCTTCGTGTACGCCGTGTTCTTCGAACGGCGCTACCTGCTCTACATGGTGCTGTTTGGCGTGCTGGGCCTGTTCATGCCCGGCGTGGCGGACCGGATTTCCGACCTCGGCAGCGGCAACCAGGTGGGCACGTACGCCAAGCTCAATTCCTATGCGTGGCGCGTGTACCTGTGGGAGTCCGGCCTGAACTGGATGCGCCCGAGCGACTTCGTGCTGGGACGCGGCCTGCAGGCGTTCAAGGACCAGGTGATTTACTTCTTCCCGCTGTCGTCGGGCATCAACTGGAATGCGCACAGCGTGTACGTCCAGCTGATCTACGAGACCGGCATCGTCGGCCTGCTGTGCTACCTGCGCCTGTATTACAGCGCGCTGCGCCAGCTGTTTGCCATGATTAAGCTCGACCGTCTCGCCGCTTTCGTGGTGCTGATGGCGGTCTTCAATTTCCTGCTGGCTGCGTACAGCGACAACCTGCTCGATTACCTGAACTTCAACTGGTATTTGTGGTTCCTGATCGGCGCCGGCTGTGCGTATGTCAGCGTGGCCAAGCCGGCGGCGGACGCCGCCGAAGCGGCCGCCAAGGCCGCAGCCGCCAAGTCGCCCCCGCCAGGCCGCTACGCGCCGCGCGCACCTTTCTAATTTTTAAGGCATTCCATGAAGGTTGCATACCTGATTAACCAGTATCCGAAAATCAGCCACAGTTTCATCCGGCGCGAAATCCTCGCGCTGGAGCGGGGCGGCGTGGAAGTCGAACGCATTGCCCTGCGCGGCTGGGGCGACGAGCTGACCGACGAGGGCGACCGCGCTGAACGGCTGCGCACGCGCTATGTGCTGCAGGGCGGGGCGGTCGCGCTGGCCGGCGCCGTCGTGCGCACGGCGCTCGGTTCGCCGGCCCGCTTCGGCCGCGCCTTGAAGCTGGCCCTGCGTACCGGCCGCCGCGCCGACCGTCCGCTGGCGATCCAGATGATTTATCTGGCCGAGGCCTGCCTGCTGCGCCAGTGGCTCGGCGCCGCCAAGGTCGAGCACCTGCACGCCCACTTCGGCACCAATCCGGCCCAGATCGCCATGCTGACCCACGCGCTGGGCGGCCCGCGCTACAGCTTTACCGTGCACGGCCCGGAAGAATTCGACAAGCCGCAGTTCCTGGCGATGCAGGACAAGATCGCCAACGCGTCGTTCGTGGCCGGGGTCAGCTCGTTCGGCCGCAGCCAGTTATTCCGCTGGGCC
>JBEVMD010000490.1:0-4653 GCA_040508835.1 Duganella sp.
ATCGTATGCGGTATTAGCGTAACTTTCGCTACGTTATCCCCCACTCCAGGGTACGTTCCGATATATTACTCACCCGTTCGCCACTCGCCGCCAGGTTGCCCCGCGCTGCCGTTCGACTTGCATGTGTAAGGCACGCCGCCAGCGTTCAATCTGAGCCAGGATCAAACTCTTCAGTTTAATCTCTGTTTATTCGACACTTACGTGCCACCGTCATCGCTGACGGGTCGCTCACTCAAAATACTGACAGGCCACTATTTTCATAGCGCCTATTTCATTACTTCTTGTGAACATTTGATAATTTAAGTATCACGGAGACTAGCTCCGTGTGCACTGTCATCAAACGTCCACACTTATCGACTGTTAATTTTTAAAGAACTGTATTCGGTACTGCGTTTCGCTGCGATCGTTTTGTCTGCTGCGAAGAAGGAAGAGTATGAATCGTTTAGTTCGTTTCGTCAACCTTCTGAACCTTCTTTTTTTCTCGCTTTCTGCAGCTGGCATTTGCATGCGGCGCTGTGTTCTGCGAGGGACAGAATCATAACAAAGGGCCTGCGGCGTGACAAGGGTAAAATGGCGCTTTCCCCGATTTTTCAGCGTCCATGTCCATCCTGCTCACCACCCTCAATGCCCGTTACACCCATGCGTCGCTGGGACTGCGCTATCTATTGGCAAACATGGGCGCGCTGCAGGAGCAAACGCGCTTGCAGGAATTCGTTATCGGCGCCAAGACGACCGAGATCGTCGAACGCATCCTGGCATACGCGCCGAAAATCGTCGGCTTCGGCATCTATATATGGAACGTCGAGGAAAGCACCAAGGTCATCGCCATGCTCAAGCGCGTGGCGCCGCACGTGGTCGTGGTGCTGGGCGGGCCCGAGGTATCGTATGAATCGAATGAACAGGAAATCGTCAAAATTGCCGACTACCTGATTACCGGCTGGGGTGACGTCACGTTCCCCAAGCTGTGCGGCGAAATCCTCAACGGCCCCAAGCCCTTGATGAAAACCCATGCGGGCGTGCAGCCACCGATGGCCGACATCAAGCTGCCCTACTCCCTGTATACCGACGACGACATCAAGAACCGCACCTTGTACGTGGAAGCTTCGCGCGGCTGCCCGTTCAAATGCGAGTTTTGCCTGTCGGCGCTGGACAAGACGGCCTGGCCGTTCGCGCTCGACGCCTTCCTGGCCGAGATGGAGTCGCTCCATGCGCGCGGCGCGCGTCTGTTCAAGTTTGTTGACCGCACCTTCAACCTCAATATCAAGACCAGCCTGAAGATCATGCAGTTCTTCCTCGATAAGCTGGAAGCGAATCCCGACGATCCCGTGTACGCCCACTTCGAGCTGGTGCCCGACCACCTGCCCGACGCACTGAAAGAGGGCATCAGCAAATTCCCGCACGGGGCGCTGCAGTTCGAAATCGGCATCCAGAGCTTCAACCCCGCCGTGCAGACGCTGGTGAGCCGCAAGCAGGACAACCAGAAAGCGGCCGACAATATCCGCTGGCTCACCGAGCAGTCGCACGCCCACATGCACGTGGACCTGATCGCCGGCCTGCCCGGCGAAACGGTGGAAAGCTTTGCCGCAGGCTTTAATAAGCTGTGGGCGCTCAATCCGCACGAAATCCAGTTCGGCATTTTAAAACGCCTGCGCGGCACGCCCATCATCCGCCACACGCAGGAATACGGCCTGGTGTTCGATCCCTATGCGCCGTACACCATCCTGGCCAACCGCGACATCGACTTTGCGACCATGCAGCGGCTGGTGCGTTTTGCCCGCTACTGGGACCTGGTGGCCAACTCAGGGCGCTTCACCCACACTTTGCCGGTGCTGCTGGGCGATTCGGCGTTCGCCCACTTCATGGCGTTTTCGGACTGGCTGTACGCCAATACCGATGCGACGCACCGGATAGCGCTCGAGCGGCTGGTGGCCATGGTGGGGCGCTATTTACAGGTGCGGGGGATGGACAAACTGGAAGCGGAGGCGCTGCTGGCCAGCGATTATGCGGGGCCGAAGGCCAAGGTGGTCGAGACGCCAGCGCCCAAGCGTCAGGCGCGCCGGCTGGCGGCATGACTTTTCACCCCGCAGCCCCAAAGCTGGCGCCTGCCCCCGTTCGGAGTCCGATCCCGGTTCTGCAGTCTTAAGGGGGTGCGCTCGGCGCCGTTCGGTCGCGAACACAAGTAGCGGCTTGGGCGAAACGCCGTTAAACTGGCGTATATGCCTACTGCCCAAGAGCCTACCCTCACCCTCACCCCCGGTGCTGCCAGCGGACCGTCCATCGCCGCCGGTGGCACCTGGCAAGTCCATGCACTGGCGCAGGGCAAGGCCATGGCCACCATCACCGGTCTGCTCAAGTCGCTGAAATCGACGCAGGCCGAGAGCCTGCGCTGGGACCTGTCGGCCATCGACAGCATGGACCACATCGGCGCCCAGCTGCTCTGGAACGCCTGGGGTAAAACCCGTCCCGCCAACCTGCAGCTCGCGCCGGGCCAGGAAGAATTCTTCAAGCGCCTCGAAGGCACGGGCAAGCTCGAACTGTCCGGCACCCGCCAGCATCGCCTGACACTGGTGATGAAACTGGGGTTTGCCGTGCTGCTGTTCTTCGAACACCTGCTGGCGTTCATCCGCCTGGTGGGCCAGTTGACGCTGGACGTGGGCCGCTTCATCCGCGCGCCGCAGCGCGGACCGTGGAAGGAAATCTCGGCCAATATCTTCCATGCGGGCTTTCAGGCGCTGGGCATCACAGCGCTCGTGGGCTTTTTGATCGGCGTGGTGTTTTCCTTCCTGTCGGCGCAGCAGCTGCGCAACTTCGGCGGCGACATCTATCTGGTCAACCTGCTCGGCATGAGCATCGTGCGCGAACTAGGGCCGTTGCTGGCCGCGATCCTGGTGGCCGGCCGCTCCGGATCGTCCATTACCGCGCAACTGGGCGTGATGCGCGTGACCGAGGAGCTGGACGCCATGCTCGTAATGGGCATCTCGCACGGCTTCCGCCTGATCATGCCCAAGGTGCTGGCCCTGGCGGTGGCCATGCCATTGCTGGTGATCTGGACCGATACGGTGGCCCTGATCGGCGGCATGATTTCGGCCAAGGTGGAACTGAACCTGTCGCCGCAGTACTTCCTGCTCAAGCTGCCCGAAGCCGTCCCGCTGGCCAACTACCTGATCGGCATCGGCAAGGGCGTGGTGTTCGGCATGCTGATTGCGCTGGTGTCGTGCCACTTCGGCCTGCGCATCAAGCCCAATACCGAGAGCCTGGGCCGCGGCACCACCACGTCGGTGGTGACCGCGATTACGGCCGTGATCCTGGCCGATGCGGTGTTTGCGATCGTCTTTAGCGGGGTGGGGTTCTGATGGCCGATCACGTCACCGATGAAGACCACAGCTGCGGCCCCGGCACGGGAGAGCTGACCCTCGACGGCAGCGTGCCGATTGTCGACATCACGGGCCTCTGGACCAAGTACGGCCGCACCGTGGTGCACCAGGATCTGAACCTGGAAATCGAACAGGGCGAGATCCTGTCCATCGTGGGCGGTTCCGGCACCGGCAAGACCACGCTGCTGCGCCAGATGCTGGGCCTGGAGCGCCCCGCGCGCGGCTGCGTCAAAGTGTTCGGCGAGGATATCAGCGAAATCAACGCCGAGCAGCTGCAGCAGCTGCGCAACCACTGGGGCATGCTGTTCCAGCAGGGCGCCCTGTATTCGGCGCTGACGGTGTTCGAGAACATCGCCCAGCCCATGCGCGAACTGAAGGTGCTGCCCGAAGACCTGGTGCGCGACGCCGTGCTGCTGAAAATGAACATGGTGGGCCTGGGCCCCGAGCAGGCCAACAAGATGCCGTCCGACCTGTCCGGCGGCATGGTCAAGCGCGTGGCCCTGGCGCGTGCGCTGGCCCTGGAGCCGAAACTGCTGTTCCTCGACGAGCCCACCGCCGGCCTCGATCCCGACCTGTCCGAAGCATTCGTCTCGCTGATCAAATCGCTGCACCGCGAGCTGGGACTGACGGTGGTGATGGTGACCCACGACCTGGACACGCTGTTCGCGCTGTCCACCCGCATCGCCGTACTGGCGGAAAAACATGTGATCGCCCTGGGCCCCTTGCAGGACCTGCTCAAGGTCGATCACCCCTTCATCAAGGAGTTCTTCCTGGGCGACCGCGGACGCCGCGCGCTGGAAGCACTCGATGAAAAGACCAACAAGGAACACTGATGGAAAACAGATCGCATGCACTGACCACCGGCTTTTTCACGATCACGCTGCTGATCGCGGCCATCCTGTTCGGCCTGTGGTTCAACCAGGACCGGGTGGAGCGCGCGCCGTACGTGATCGCCACCACGCAATCGGTGCCGGGCCTGAACCCGCAGGCGCCGGTGCGTTATCGCGGGCTCGAAGTGGGCAAGGTGGGCAGCATCGCCTTCGACCCGCAGGCCGCCGGCCAGATCCTCGTCACCCTCAATATCAACACCGATGCGCCGATCACCCGCACCACGTATGCCACGCTGGGCTACCAGGGCGTGACGGGCATCGCCTACATCCAGCTCGATGACGAATCGGTGGGCTCGCCGCGCCTGGCCACGGCGGAGAACAATCCGTCCCGCATTCCGCTGCGCGAAGGCCTGCTGGACCAGCTGGAAAAGCGCGGCAAGCAGATCCTG
>JBEVMD010000512.1:0-3933 GCA_040508835.1 Duganella sp.
GTGCCGATGGCCACCAGGATCAGGTCCGGCCGGTAATCGCGCTGGTCCCAGGCTACCTGCGCCTGTTGGTCGGCAATCGCCAGCTGATAATAATCGGGCAGCTTGAGCAGGTCGGTCCGGTTGTCCCACGTGCGCACCAGTCCCCGGCCGCCGGCGCATACCAGCTGCACCTGCGCGCGCAGGTCGCGCGCCAGCAGCATGCCGTACGAGGCGCGCGGATTCCACCACGACGGCTGTTTTTTCTCGCCCGGCACGCGGTCGATCGCCTCGCCGCAGGTGACGGAGTCGCCCAGCACCAGCAGCTTGCGCTGCGGGAGTTCGGGCGCCGGCAGCCAGCTGCCGTCGGTGTCGAACCGTTTGAACGTGGCCGTGCCGTGCCAGGTTTCGGAGCGGTTGACCACTTCCACCGTGTGCCCGGTGCGCGCCAGGTCCTGTGCCAGGACCACCGTTTGCGCACCGCGCGCCAGATGCAGCTTGCGCGGCGCGCCGCCGTCGACGATCACATCGAGATAGCTGTTATCGCCGCTCGCCTCGGCGTCCACCGCCAGCCGCGTGCCGTCGAAGCTGGCGTAAAAGCTCACGCCGGGATAGCCGAAACGGGCCGCGCCATCGGCCGCAATCGCGCTGCGGCCCATGCGGGCCACGTGCGGATCGGCCGCCGGGATGGACGCAGCGGCAGCGGGAGCGACGGCGGCGGCATGCATCAGCGAGAATGCGGCCAGGGACATTGTCAGCCGCATCTTATTTCATCAGCTTGCGGATATCGGGCAGCATGGCGTCGGCCCAGACCTGGTAGCCCTTGGGCGTGGGATGCAAAAAATCCTTCATGATCGTCGGCGACATGTCGCCATTCGCCTGCAGGAAGCGCTTGCCGTAGTCCTTGTAGATGATGGTCTTGCCGTCATCGAGGCCGGCGATCATGCGGTTGAGTTCTTCCACCTGCGCGCGCTTGGGGCTCTGGCCCGACTGCTCGTACGGCAGCACGGCGTTGAGCAGCAGGCGCGAGTCCGGGTACAGCGCGCGCAGCTTCGCCACCACCGCCTTCACGCCCTCGAACACCTCGGCCGGCGATGCCTGGCAGTGGAAGAAATTATTGACGCCGATGGTGAGCACCACCAGCTTCGGATGCAGGTTGCCCGCATGGCCATTGTCGAGGCGCCACAGCACATTGCCCGTGTGGTCGCCGCCGATGCCGAAATTGGCCGTCTTCCATTTGCCGAACGATTTATCCCAGACCTGCTTGTTCCAGCCCTCGGTGATCGAGTCGCCCACGAACAGCAGGTCCACCTTGCCGGCATCGGCCACCTCCAGGTCTTCCTGGAACATGGCCTGCCAGCGGGCGATGGACATCCAGGGATATTCCACGGTGCGCGGCGCCGGGGTGGTGCTGCACGCCTTGCCGTCGATGGCGGCGGCGGGCTTGGCGGATTTGACCGCGTCGGCCGCGCCGGCAGCGCCGGACAGCGACAACAGGGCGCCGGCCAGCAGCGAAACAATCAGGCTATTCTTCATTTTTTTGACCTCAAATTGAACGGGCTTGCAGTGTAGCTTATGTCTTTATTTTGAGGCGCAACAGAACCACACCGTGCGCAGGCACCTTCGCTTCGAGCTTGCGGCTGGTGTCGCCCGACTTCCCGGCCCATACGTCGGTCCAGCCGAACACCGTTTTTTTGAAATCCGCCGTGCGCTTGTTCAGGTCATCGTTCACGTAGTGCTGCCGCCAGTCGAAGCTCACCGGCGCTGCCGACGCACCGCGATTGAGTATCATCAGCGCCCATTCGCCGTTGTCGAGCGGCTTGGCCCAGTACTCCACGTCGCCCGTGTGCAGGAAGCGCCAGGCGGGGATGCCCAGCCTGTCCTGGTTGATCGCAATCGCATCCTTGCTGGTCAGCGTGCGGTGGGTGGCAGCCGACATCTTGCGGATGTCGTTCCCCAGGATCAGCGGCGACGCCAGCATGGCCCACGCCGAGAAATGCGCGCGGTCTTCGTCGTCGGTCATGCCCTTGCCCACTTCGAGCATGTCCATGTCGTTCCAGTGTCCGGGACCGGCGTACTGGCGCAGGCCGGCCTGCTTGTCGAGGATGCGCATCACGCCCCACGACGAGAACGGCCCCTGGCTGAATTCGCAGTCCCAGCACGGGTAGATATCGCCCGTGGTGCGCCACGAATGGCCCACGTCCTTCGCCCACTCCCATGGCTTGGTGTCGCCCCACTCGCAAATGCTGAACAACATCGGGCGGCCCGCGCTGCGGATGGCGTCGCGCATGGTGGTGTAGGCGCCGACCGAGTTGAGGCCCTTGCTGTCGCACCAGTCGTACTTGATGTAGTCGATGCCCCACTCGGCGTACGTGATCGCGTCCTGGTATTCGTGGCCCCGGCTGCCCGGCCGGCCGCCGCACGTGGTGGCGCCCACGTCCGAGTAGATGCCGATCTTCAGGCCCTTGCCGTGCACGTAGTCGGCCAGCGCCTTCATCCCGGACGGGAAGCGGTCGGGATCGGGATGGATCGCACCCTTGTCGTCACGCTTGCCGTGCCAGCAGTCGTCGATGTTCACGTACACGTAGCCGGCGTCCTTCAAGCCGCTCTTGACCATCACGTCGGCCGTGTCGCGGATCAGCTGTTCGTTGATATCGCAGGCAAACGTGTTCCAGCTGTTCCAGCCCATTTGCGGGGTGGCGGCCAGACCCTCGAATTTCTGGGCGCTGGCATTGCCGGCCAGCGCCCACGCGCACGCCGCCAGCACCGATGGCATCAGGTATTTCATGCGCCCCCCGTTATGGTTTGATCGATTGCAGCTTGCCCGCGTACTGCTTGATCAGCGCCAGCGAGCTGGCATCCGTGTCGAACACGGAGTACAGGCCCTGCTCTTCCTGCGGCGGATCGCCCATGAAATCGTTACCCGGCTTCCACCAGTAGTCGGCATTGGCCGCGCGGCCCGCGCCGCCCCATGCCCAGAAGTTGAAACCGGCGATCGGGTCGCCCTTAGCGGCGCGCGTGTACACCACGTCGAACACTTCCTTGTAGAAGCGGTCGCGGATCGTGGTGCCGGCCTTGATGCTGAACGACGGGCCGTCGCGATCGAGGCCGAATTCTTCCAGCACGATGGGCTTGTCCAGCTGTTTGGCCAGCTCGATGTGGGCGTTCAGGTAGTCGCGGCTCTTGGCCAGCGCGCTGTCCCAGGTGCCGGTCGGGTTGCGCGAATCGAACCACTCCCAGTTCTTGGGCCACAGGTGGTACGTCAGGTAGTCGATATGCCTGGTGCGGTGGGCGTCCAGGTACAGCTGCGCGTCCTGCGCGGAACCGGCCAGGCCCTCGCTGCCGCTGCTCACCATGTGGTTGCGGTCCAGGCTATGGATGTAGCCGGCCACGTCGTCGATCCATTTGACGTACGCCGCCTTTTCCTCCGGCGTGGCACGGCCGTTGCCGGGCCGCGGCTCGTTGGCCAGCTGCCAGGCCATCAGGCTCGGGTCGTCCGCATACGGTTTACCAGTGATGGTGTTCACGCGCTTGACGATCTTGGCGATCACCTGGCGGTACTCCTGCTGCGCGGCGGCGTTCACGTAGAAGCGCGCGTTCTTCTTCATGTAGTCGTCGTAGTCCTTGGTGACGTTGGGGTCCAGCGCCGGCGTGCCTTCGAACCAGTTCAGGTACTGCGTCATGCCGCCCGACCATTGCCAGAAGTTGTTCAGGTAAAGCACCACGGTCATGTCGCGCTTGGCCGCTTCGGCCATCAGGAAGTCCAGGCCCACCAGCAGGTTTTCGTCGTAGTCGCCAGGCTTGCTGGTGGTGGCGGGGCTGACCGCGCTTTTCATGGCGGTTTTTTCGGAGACGGCCAGCACCCGCAGGTTGTTGATGCCGATGGCGCGCATGCTGTCCAGTTCCTTGAGCAGGCGCTGGCGCTCGCCTACGCCGCTCGGCGCGCCCAGGTAGCCG
>JBEVMD010000520.1:0-13151 GCA_040508835.1 Duganella sp.
GGCGACGTCGCTGGGACGCAGCGAAATGAACTGCGACTGCTCGCCACGGCGCACCAGCACGACCGAACGCTTTTTCGGATCGAGCTTGGCAACCAGCGCGTTCAACTGCCTGGCGTCCTTGATGGCCGTGTTATTGAGTTGCAGCAGGATGTCGCCCTCTTCCAGGCCGGCCGCTTCCGCCACGCCATCGACGTCGGCAATCACCACGCCGCCATCGACGCCCAGTTCTTTCTTCTTGTCGGCCGGCAGGTCGGTAACGATCAGGCCCAGTGCGTTGGACTTGTCCTGTTCCGGCTCGGCCTTGCCCTTGCCGCCCTTGCCGGGCGCGCCCTTGGCCGCCTTGTCGCCATCCATTTCGGCCACGTTGATCGGCAGGTCCACCTGCTGGCCCTTGCGCCAGACGGTGATGGTGGCCTTGCTGCCCACGCCGGTGCTGCCGACGATGCGCGGCAGGTCCGACGACCGGGTGACCGGCGTGCCGTTAAACTTGAGGATGATGTCGCCGGGCTTGACGCCGGCCTTGGCGGCGGGACCATCGGGCTCGACCATCGCCACCTCGGCGCCTTGCGCGTTTTTCAGGCCCAGCGATTCGGCCACTTCCTTGTTCACTTCGCCGATCTGCACGCCGATGCGGCCCCGGGTGACCTTGCCGCTCTTTTTCAGCTGTTCGGACACGCGGATCGCTTCGTCGATCGGCACGGCAAACGAAATGCCGTTATAGGCGCCGGACAGGGTGGCGATCTGCGAATTGATGCCGATAACTTCGCCGCGCATATTGATCAGCGGGCCACCCGAGTTGCCGGGGTTGACGGCCACGTCGCTCTGGATCAGCGCCAGGTAGTCGCCTGTCTCGCGCTGCTTGGCGGAGATGATGCCGGCCGTGACCGTGTTTTCCAGGTTGAACGGGGAGCCGATGGCAATCACCCATTCGCCGACGCGGATCTTGTCGGAGTCGCCCATCACCAGGAACGGCAGCTTGTCGCCCTCGATTTTCAGCACGGCCACGTCGGTGCGCGCATCGGCGCCCAGCACCTTGGCCTTGAATTCGCGCTTGTCGGTGAGGGTGACGAACACTTCGTCGGCGCCATCGACCACGTGGGCGTTGGTCATCACATAGCCGTCGGCCGACAGGATGAAGCCGGAGCCGACACCGCGCTGCACCGGCTCGTCCGGCACCTGGCGGCGGTTGCTGCGCGGGGTGCCCTTGCCGCCCGGGCCTGGCGGCGTGGGCATGGCGCCGCCGAAGAAGCGGCGCATGAATTCGGCCATCTCGTCTTCGCCCATTTCGCCGCCACGGCCGCCCTGCTTGACGATCTCGGTGGTGCGGATATTGACCACGGCCGGACCGACGCGGTCGACCAGGTCGGCAAAATCGGGCAAGCCCACCACGGCGCCAGTCACGGGCGCGGCAGCGAAGGCCGGGTTCATACCCAGCACGGCGGGCGTCATCCAAACGCTTGCACTGACGATCAGCGCGGAGAGAGTTTTACTACCGGCAGATAAATTATTTTTTAAATTATTTTTCATGGAAGATATTGATCTCAAAAAGTTCTGGATTGCAGACAAGGTATGCAAGATACAAACCACGCGGCATGAGGCTAGCACACGGCGTGAAATTTGTCCCGCACGCGCGCCGCGCACGCGGGCCACGCTGCAGGTGCTGCAATTATAAGAGCGGCTGTCTTAAGGGGAAATTACGGGAAGATGACGGCGGCGTTCGGCTCAGCCTGGACTTCGGACGGGGCGCCCATGGTGTCGAAAGGCGCGGCGCCGGCATCGGCCGCGTCCGCCGGCTGCAGTGCGTAGGCCGGCTCGCAAGCGAGCGCAGCCGCCAGGCGGGCGTCGAAGCCGTCGCTGAGCGCGCCGTCCGCCTGGTCGCGCAAGATATCGCCGGTGAGGTGGTAGGCGCGCCAGGTGGCCCGCCCGTCGTCCGTGTGGAGTGCGGCCAACGCCAGTTCGTGATCGCTCTGCGGTAATTCACCATCGGCCAGCGCCGAGATGTTTTCGTGCAATCTTTTCTGGGTATCCATCGCGTGCTCCGCCTGTCAATACAATCGTGCCTGGTGCGGCGACTTGCCGGACACCAACAGCAATTGCCATCATTCCTGCCTTACCAGCGCTTGTCAACCGGCATATCGAGCAGCGGCTTTAATTTGTCAGCGATGACTTCGCGGGCACGGAAGATGCGACTGCGGACCGTGCCGATGGGACAAGCCATAATATCGGAAATCTCTTCGTAACTCAGCCCTTCTATTTCGCGCAAGGCGATGGCGGTGCGTAAATCGAGCGGCAAGGCATCCATGGCCGCGTTGACGGTCTGCGCAATCTGCTTGCTGGCCAACATCGACTCCGGTGTATTAATGTCCCGCAAATTATCGCCATCGTTATAGCTCTCGGCATGTTCGGCATCGGTTTCCGTGGACGTGGGGGTACGTCTCCCCTGCGTGGTCAGGAAATTCTTGGCCGTGTTGATTCCTATACGGTACAACCACGTATAAAAGGCAGAGTCGCCGCGGAAATGCCGCAACGCCCGGTAGGCCTTGATAAACGTCTCTTGTACCACGTCCTCGGCTTCGGCCGGGTCGTGCACGATGCGCGACAACAGGCGCATGAGGCGGCGCTGATACTTCGCCACCAACATGTCAAATGCCTGCTTGTCGCCGGCCCGGACCCGGTCGACCAGCATCTGGTCACACTCACGTTCTGTCGTCACTCCGACTTTCCTCGGTGGCCTGCAACGGCCCTTTAAGCTATAGAGTTAGCCCGCTGCAAGAAGTTCACAGTGTTGGCGCATTTATTTCGCTGCGCGTGGCGGCCGCCCGACAGGCCAGCGTTAACGCGCGCATTTCCGCCCCGCTTACGCAATCGGGTAACACCAGCACCGACCGCACGCCGCCATCCGCGCCACCCAGACGCAACAGCAGCAGGCCGCGCCACACGGTCGAACCTTCGAGCAAACGCAACGGCGTACCCGAGTGTTGGTATACCGCTGCACGGAAATACCCGTCTGCGGTTATATCAACCGCCAATGCAATACCGTCAGGCCGACCGACCAGATAACCACAGACGGCCGCCAGCACGCACACCAGCGGCGCCACGACACCAGGACAGGCTGCCGCCGACGCCAGCACACAACAGCACGCGCCGGCATGCAAACGACGCAAGCGGCGCGAGGGACGAACGATGACGGACACCGCGATCGACATGACGGCAGATAAACCACATGACGGCAGATAAACCACTACGTTGGGGAGTACAAGCTGAGCGCCTGGATGCGCCGGCACGGGGCCGGGCTATTCTGGCGCTGGCGAATGCCAGCGCCGAATCCTCGCTCACCATGGTTTGACATGGCAAGCGCGATTTGGTTCAACCCGAAGTCGAACTTTTTATGACTTAGATACGTCCGAAAACAAGACTTCCATTGGTGCCGCCAAAGCCGAACGAGTTTTTGACGGCGTACTCGATCTTCATGTCGCGGGCGACATTGGCGCAGAAGTCCAGGTCGCACAACGGGTCCTGGTTGAAGATGTTGATGGTCGGTGGCGACACCTGGTGGTGCACCGCCAAGACCGTAAACACCGCTTCCAGGCCGCCGGCGCCGCCCAGCAGGTGGCCGGTCATCGACTTGGTCGAATTGACCACCAGCTTTCTGGCATGCTCGCCGAACGTGCGCTTGATGCCCTGCACTTCGGCGACGTCGCCTTGCGGCGTCGAGGTGCCGTGCGCATTCACGTACTGCACCTGGTCCGGATTGAGGCCGGCGTTGGCCAGCGCGGCTTGCGCCGACTTGCTGCCGCCGCTGCCGTCTTCCAGAGGCGAGGTCATGTGGTAAGCATCGGCGCTCATGCCGAAACCGACCAGCTCGGCATAGATCTTGGCGCCGCGTGCCTTGGCGTGTTCGTACTCTTCCACGACCATCACGCCGGCGCCTTCGCCCAGCACGAAGCCGTCGCGGTCCGTATCCCATGGACGGGATGCGGTGGCCGGATCGTCATTGCGCGCGGACAGTGCCTTGGCCGAAGCAAAGCCACCCAGGCCCAGCGGCGATACGGTCGATTCGGCGCCACCGGCCACCATCACGTCGGCATCGCCGTACTCGATCATGCGAGCGGCGGCGCCTATGCAATGCAGGCCGGTGGTGCAAGCGGTGACGATCGACAGATTAGGACCGCGCATGCCGTACTTGATCGACAGGTTGCCCGAAATCATATTGATAATCGAGGCAGGCACGAAGAAGGGCGAGATACGGCGCGGACCGCGCTTGTCGTAATCTTCCTTCTGTTCTTCGATCATCGGCAGGCCGCCGATACCGGAACCGATGATCACGCCGATACGGTCGGCGTTCTCTTCGGTGACTTCAATGCCCGAGTCCTGCACGGCCTGGATACCGGCTGCCATGCCGTAATGGATAAACGTATCCATGTGGCGGGCTTCCTTGGCCGTGATGTATTCCTCGATATTGAAGCCTTTGACTTCACCGGCAAAACGGGTACTGAAAGCTTGCGCGTCAAACTTGGTGATGGTGGCAATACCGGATTTGCCCTCGAGTGCCGCTGCCCAGGTGTCGGCAACGTTGTTGCCGATCGGGGTAACGGCGCCCAGGCCGGTAATGACAACACGACGGTTTTTAGAACCTCTCAAGCGATTCTCCTAAAGTCGATCGGGCGGCTATTACGCCTTGACGTGCGCGGTGGCGTAGTCGATGGCTTGCTGCACGGTGGTGATCTTTTCTGCTTGTTCGTCAGGGATTTCCATTTCGAACTCGTCTTCCAGGGCCATCACCAGTTCCACGGTGTCCAGCGAATCGGCGCCCAGGTCGTCGACGAACGAGGACTCGGTCTTGATGTCTGCTTCGGCGACGCCCAGTTGTTCAGCGACGATTTTCTTTACGCGTTGTTCGATATCCGACATGTTATGGCTCCATTTGTTTGTTACGGAAAGCGCGCATTTTATCAGGTTTGCGCACTGAAAAACTAATTTCGGTGTTTGCTACGAGTTTGCTTTTAAAACCACCGAAATCCTTGGTAAAAGATGGGAAAACCCATCAGTTCATATACATCCCGCCATTCACGTGCAACGTGGAGCCGGTGATGTAGGCCGCTTGCGGCGACGCCAGGAAGGCGACCGCGGCGGCGATATCTTCAGGTTTGCCCAGGCGTCCCAGCGGGATCTGGGTCAGCAGTGCGGCATGCTGGTCGTCGCCGAGCGACTTGGTCATGTCGGTGTCGATGAAGCCCGGCGCCACGCTGTTGACGGTGATGTTGCGGCTGCCGATTTCACGCGCCAGCGCGCGGCCCATGCCTTCGACGCCGGCCTTGGCGGCAGCGTAGTTCATCTGCCCCGGATTGCCCGACGAGGCCACCACCGACGTGATGTTGATGATGCGGCCGGTCTTGGCCTTCATCATGCCGCGCAGGACGGCGCGCGACAGGCGGCCGACCGCGCTGAGGTTGGTGGCGATCACGCTGTCCCACTCCTCGTCCTTCATGCGCATGGCCAGGTTGTCCTGGGTGATGCCGGCATTGTTGACCAGGATGCCGACGGCGCCCCAGGTCTTGGTGATGTCGTCGATGACGGCGGCGCACTGCGCGGCGTCGGTCACGTTCAATACCACGCCCTTGCCGGATTCGGCGCCGGTGTTTGCACCCACGTCTGCCAGGTAGGCCGAAATCGCTGCGGCGCCCGCTTCGGTGGTGGCGGTGCCGATCACGCGCGCACCCTGGCGCGCCAGTTCCAGGGCGATCGCCTTGCCGATGCCGCGCGAGGCGCCGGTGACCAGCGCGACTTGATTTGCTAAATTCATGTGTGTCCTTACGAAGTGCTTAACGATAGTACCCTGCCCTGCAAACTTACTTGAGCGAGGTCAAAACGCGCTCGAGAGAGGCCTGGTCGGTGATAGCGTCGCCCACCAGCGTGGCGTCGATACGCTTGGTCAGTCCCATCAGCACCTTGCCGGGTCCGCATTCGATCACCTGGGTGATGCCTTGCGCGGCTACCTGCTGCATGGTTTCCACCCAGCGCACGGGCGCGGCGGCCTGGCGCACCAGCGCATCCTTGATCGCGTCCGGGTCGTTCAGGACGGCCACGTCAACGTTGTTGATCAGGGGGATCTGCGGCGCGGCAAAGGCCAGGTCGGCCATGTAGTCGCGCAGGCGGTCCGATGCCGGTTTCAGCAGCGACGAGTGGAACGGCGCCGACACCGGCAGCTTCATGGCGCGCTTGGCGCCCTTGGCCTTGGCGATATCGCAGGCGCGCTCGACCGCAGCCGTATGGCCGGCGATCACCACTTGCGCAGGCGCGTTGAAGTTGACCGCTTCCACGACGGAATCGGACAGCGCAGCGGTGGCTTCCGCACAGGCGGCGCGCACGTCGTCGTCGGACAGGCCGAGGATCACGGCCATGGTGCCCAGGCCCACCGGCACGGCTTCCTGCATCGCCTGCGCGCGGAAGCGCACCAGCGGCACGGCGTCCTTGAACGCAATCACGCCGGCAGCCACCAGCGCCGAGTATTCACCCAGGCTGTGACCGGCAACGATGGTGGGCGCCGGACCACCGGCGGCAATCCACGCGCGGTACACGGCCACGGCCGCGGTCAGCATGACCGGTTGGGTATTCGTGGTGAGATCGAGCTCTTCCTTCGGACCTTCGGCCATCAGCTTGCCCAGGTCGAAGCCGACCGCGCTTGACGCTTCGGCGATGGTCTCGGCCACCACCGGGTTGCCGGCAAAGCCGTCCAGCATGGCAATCGCCTGCGAGCCCTGGCCTGGGAATACAAAAGCAAATTTAGTCATACGTCATCCATCTTTGAGGGGATTATTGTCAGCGCTGCCAGTATAGCCGTTGGAGTTCTCGCTCCAACCACGACCCGGCGGGACGCGCCCGCCGCATCTTGCTGTTTGTCGTACTGTCTATCGTACCGTTGGCAGGCCGCTCATGGTCGCCAGCACGGCGCCCCAGGTAAAGCCGCCGCCCACGCCTTCCATCATGACGTTGTGGCCGTTCCTGATGCGGCCGTCGCGCACGGCGGCGTCCAGCGCCAGCGGAATCGAGGCCGCCGAGGTATTGCCGTGCTGGTCTACCGTGACCACCATTTTGTCCAGTGGCAGGCCCAGTTTCTTGGCCGTGCCGTTCATGATGCGGATATTGGCCTGGTGCGGCACCAGCCAGTCGATCTGATCCGCCGTCAGGTCCGCTTTTTTCAGCGCCTCGTGCGCGACCTTTTCCAGGACCGACACGGCCAGCTTGAACACGGCCGGACCGTCCATGTACAGGTAGGCCTCGCCGGCAGTGGCGCCACTGAACGAGTTGGGCATGCACAGGATGTTCGAGTGGCTGCCGTCCGCGTGCAGCGCGGTGGCCAGAATGCCTGGCTCCTCGGAGCCCGTCACCACCACGGCGCCGGCGCCGTCGCCGAACAGCACGCAGGTGGTGCGGTCGTTGAAATTGAGGATGCGCGAAAACACTTCGGACCCGATCACCAGCACGTTCTTGTGCACGCCGGCGCGGATGAACGCATCGGCCGTGGACAGCGCATACACGAAGCCGCTGCAGACAGCCTGCACGTCGACGGCCGCGCCGTTGTTGGTGATGCCCAGTTTTTGCTGGACCACGCAGGCGGTGCTGGGGAAGCTGCCGAAGAAATCGGGGGTGGAGCTGGCCACGATGATCAGGTCGATATCGTTGGGCGCCAGGCCCGCCATCTCGAGCGCATTCCTGGCGGCGTGCACGGCCAGGTCCGACGAATTCTGGCCGGCGGCGGCAAAGTGGCGCGCCGAGATGCCGCTGCGGGACACGATCCATTCGTCCGAGGTTTCGATGCCCTTGGCAGCGAGCTGGGTCGCCAGGTCGGCATTGGTGACGCGCTGTTCCGGCAGGTAGCTGCCGGTACCGATAATTTTGCTATACAAGGTCATGCCGTCCATTCCACTAAATAGTTGAGCCAGCGACTGATGCGACGCCGGGTGGTACGCCAGCCATGCCGGGCGCGGCGACCGGTGCGGCCGCTACCTCGGGCGTGTCGGTGTTACGCGGCATCAGTTCGGCAATCAGGGTTGAAATGTGCGGCAACACGTCATTTTTGGCAGCATCATACGCCCGCTTGATCGCCCACTCAAAGGAATATGCGTCGGCGCCGCCATGGCTCTTGAACACCAGGCCGCGCAAACCGAGCAGGCTGGCGCCGTTATAGCGCGACGGCGACAGGCGATTCTTGATCGCCTTGAGCGCGCCGCGGCCGATCAGGGCGCTGAGCATGGTCAGCGGCGTGCGCTTGAATTCGGTCTTGACGGTGTCGGCAAAGAAGCGCGCCACACCTTCCACGGCCTTGAGCGTGACGTTGCCGGTGAAGCCATCGCAGACCACCAGGTCGGTCGTGCCCTTGAAGATGTCGTTGCCTTCGACGTTGCCGAAGAAATTGAGCGCGCCGCGCTCGTGATCGATCTGCAGCAGCTTGCCGGTGGCCTTGACCACTTCGTTGCCCTTGATGTCCTCGGTACCCACGTTGAGCAGGCCGATGGTCGGGCGTTCGATGTTTTCCATGGCCGAGACCAGCACCGACCCCATGATGGCGAACTGGTGCAGGTGATGCGGCTCGCAGTCGACATTGGCGCCCAGGTCCAGCATATAAGTCGGACCGTTTTTCTGGTTGGGCATGATCGAGCAGATCGCCGGGCGGTCCACGCCGCTCATGGTCTTGAGCACATAGCGGGCCACGGCCATCAGCGCGCCGGTGTTACCGGCCGACACAGCCGCCTGGGCAGTACCGGACTTGACCTGTTCGATCGCCACGCGCATCGACGAATCTTTTTTGCGGCGCAGCGCCACTTCCAGCGGGTCGTCCATGGTCACCTGCTCGGAGGCGTGCACGATGGAGAGGCGCGGATGGGTGTCGGCGTGATGCTTCTTGAGTTCGGCGCGGACGACGTCTTCCAGGCCGATCAGGATCAGCTCGGCGTCGGGCTCGCGATTGACGAAGGAGAGTGCTGCGGGAATGGTGACCGATGGACCGTGATCTCCGCCCATGCAGTCGATAGAAATTTTGATTGTCATTGTTTGGGTTCAGTACCACGCTCCGGCCCCGGGGGCTTAGCTGCGGCAAGCGGCAGACCAGTCGTGGTCCACGTATCAACATGACGGTGTGCAAAAGTGGTTTGCAGCCGATGAAAAAAGAAAAAGCGATGCTCAATAACTCAGCACCGCCTGTTTCCGTGTCCAGCAAAAGCGTCGATTACTCGTCGTTTTTGGTTTTCAGGACTTTACGACCACGGTAGAAGCCGTTAGGGCTGATGTGGTGACGCAGGTGGGTTTCACCGGTGGTTGGCTCGATGCCCAGTTGTGGAGCAACCAGGAAATCGTGCGAACGGTGCATACCGCGCTTCGAAGGGGACTTCTTGTTCTGTTGAACTGCCATGTTAATGACTCCTAATACATAAGTTCTAAAATTTTAACACAATCGATCAGCAAATACATGCGAATCGAGTATCCCGCCAGCAATACAGCCCGGCGACGTTAAATGCGGGTACTACTTTCACTACAACTTGCCAATACTCGATTACTGCACGCGCATGACACGTTCTTGACTACAGCTTGTTCGGAGTTGCGGGCCTTGCCTGAAGCCTTATTTGAAGGCTTACTTGAGACCTTTAAGCGCTTCGAAGGGCGAGATCTTCTCGCTCCTGGCCTTGTCCAGCAGCGACGCGTCGGGACAGACATCATGGCGCGGCGATTGCGGCAGGGCCAGCAATGCTTCGTCTTCCACCAGGTCCATCACCTGCATGCTGCGGGTGCCGACGATCACATCGATCGATTCGTCAGCAATCATTTCTTCGATTTCGTCTGCCTGTTGATCGTCCTTACCCAGCATCAGCACGGTCGACGAATCGAGCGTGTGCGCGTAAGGCGTCAGGCAGCGCTGGCAGACCAGTTGCACGGTGCCGGCAACCGACACGGTCAACTGCGGAAAGCCCATTTTGCCGGTGCTCCCTGCCACTTTCCAGGTGATCTCGCCGGACGCGTCAGCGCAGTCCTTGGCCAGACGGGTCATTTCGGCAACAGGCGTCACGCCCTGTTCGCTGCCATTGTGACGACAAAAATCAAAAGCGTCGATAACAGTAGCATTCATTACAGAAAAATTCCCCGGAAAACCTGCGATAATAGCAGGGTTTTCAGTAACAAGTCAAAAGCTACGTGGCTTTATCAGGATTTTGGCGTTTTGATTGTGCCCGATGCGCATCAGTTCTGCGTCGGCGACAGAGCATATAACATTCCCCCTATGACATCAAGTTTACCTTTTCGCCTGGTGCTCGCATCGAGCTCCGCCTACCGCAGGGAGCTGCTCGCGCGCCTGCAACTGCCGTTCGACGTGGTCGTCCCCGACATCGACGAAGCCCCGCTTCCCGGCGAGTCGCCCAGCGCCACCGCCCTGCGCCTGGCGCGCGAAAAAGCCGCGGCCGTGGCAGCCAGGCTGCCCGGCAGCATCGTGATCGGTTCCGACCAGGTGGCCACGCTCGACGACGAGCAGATCGGCAAACCGGGCAACCATGCCAATGCGCTGGCCCAGCTGCAAAAAATGCGCGGGCGCGAAGTGATCTTCCATACCGCGCTCTGCGTGGTCGACCACCGCGCTGGCCGCGCCGAACACGGCGACAGCACTCGGCTGACCAATATTGAGCCGACCAACACTCAGCTGGCCAACATCCAGACCCGGGTGACGTTCCGCGACCTGCCCGATGCCGAGCTCGACGCCTATCTGCGCCGCGAACAGCCGTACGACTGCGCGGGCAGCGCCAAGAACGAGGCACTGGGCATCGCCATCCTGGAACGCATCGACAGCACCGACCCCACCGCCCTCACCGGCTTGCCTTTGATCGCACTGACAGGCATGCTGCGCAATCTTGGAATTTCCTTTTTTAGATAGCGGAACAGTTACCCATGCCCGGCACCTTATTTTTGATCCCCAACACCCTGGGCGAGACCGAAGCGCTCGCCTCCGTGCTGCCTGAACAGGTCCAGCAGATCACGTCGCAGCTCGACTACTTCGTGGCCGAGAACGCCAAGACGGCGCGCGCCTTCCTCAAGCTGGTCCACGCCAACCACCCGCTGGCCAAGCCGCTGCAGGAAATCGCCATTTCCGAGCTGAACGTGAACACGCCGCCGGCCGCGCTGGCCGGGCTGCTGGCGCCGCTGCTGGCCGGGCGCGATGGTGGACTGGTGTCGGAGGCGGGCGTGCCCGCCGTGGCCGATCCCGGTGCGGACCTGGTGCGCCTGGCGCACCAGCACGGCATCCCCGTGCGTCCGCTGGTGGGCCCGTCGTCGCTGCTGCTGGCGGTCATGGCCAGCGGCTTGAACGGCCAGAGCTTTGCCTTCAACGGCTACCTGCCCACCGATGCGGCCCAGCGCGTGGCGCGCATCAAGGAACTGGAACTGCGCTCACGCAAGGAAAAGCAGACGCAGCTGCTGATCGAGACGCCGTACCGCAACACGGCCATGCTGGAAGCGCTGGTGGGCGCCTGCGCGCCCGGCACCCTGATTTGCGTGGCAACCGATCTGAGCCTGGCAACGGAAACCATCCGCACCCAGACCGGGGCACAATGGAAGAGCCAGCTAGGCGGCGGCAAGATGCCCGATTTTCACAAGAAGCCGACGGTGTTCTTGTTGCTAGGGCAGTAATTCCCCCCTCTTAAAACCCGCGCGAGTACTCGGTCACCCATTCGATCGCCGCCAGCTGTATCGCATACAGCTCGGCCGGCCGTATCGATAACTGCTGCAACATCTGCGCCAGCGCTGCACTGTCGCGTCCGCGCTCGATCATTTCGATCAGGCTCAGCAATGCACCATACTCCCCTGCCCGCTCCAGCAGCGCCACGCGCACTTCATCCAGCACGTTCACGCTTTCCAGCAGTTCCTGCATGTGGATCGAAAACAGCGTATCCATCAGCGACATCACCCCCACCGTGAAACCGATGTCGGCACTGATGCGCTCGCCGGGGCGGAGGTGTTCGACCAGTAATTCGATGGTCTTGCCACGCGTGGTGGCCAGTTGCAGCAACGGCGACGTGAACTCCTGCGCGCCGCCGCTTTTCACGTACAGCAAGATCTGCAGCCAGCGCCGCAGCTGGCGGCGGCCCAGCACCATCAGCGCGTGACCGACGGAATTGATGCGGTACCGCGTGCCCACGGCCGGCGTGTTCACCAGCCGCAGCAGGTTCAGGGTGATCAGCGCATCGTGCTTGACCATCGATTCGATCTCGTGGCTGCTGGCGTCGGCGTCAAGCAGATCGAGCAGATGCAGCACGCTGCGCTGCGATGGCGAAATCTTTTTGCCGCTGAGGATGACGGGCCGGGCAAAATAATAGCCCTGGAAGTATTCGAAGCCCAGGTCCATGCACTGGCGGAATTCTTCAACGGTTTCCACTTTTTCGGCCAGCAGCTTCTGCTTCGGGTTCTTTAACACCCGCGCCAGCGCCGGCAAGGTGCCGGGCTTCATCTGCTTGATGTCGACCTTGATCACGTCGCACAGCGGCTGCAGCTTTTGCACGTCTTCCGTTTCGCCGATCACGTCGTCGAGCGCAAAGCGGAAGCCGGCGCCTTTCAGCTCGCGGATGCGTTCCAGCACGGCGGGCGTGGCCTCGACGGTTTCGAGGATTTCGAGGATGACCTTGTCGTGCGGGAGAAAACGGATGAAGTCGCTCATCAGGCCGACTTCGTCGATATTGACAAACGCCAGCTGGTCGCCCACCACCTGGCCCATGCCCAGCTCGGAAGCATGGGCAATCACGGTGGCGGTGGCTGCGGCGTCGTTACGGAACTCGGCCGCGTTGGACGCGCGCGTGTCGCGAAACAACAGTTCGTAGCCTACCAGCCGCTGGCCACGGTTCAGGATGGGCTGACGGGCCAGAAAAAAATTATCGGCAAGCCTGGACGGCGACAGCTCGGTGGCGGACAACATGGGTGTTTCCTCCCATCTCAACTGCTGGACCGGGCGCCGCATGGCGCAGCACCCGTGAAGTGCCAACTATACCCGACGCTACCGTATTGACAACTTTTTTCTGGTACCGGACGTGCAAGCCCGGCGCGCGATCCTTAGCGCGAGGTCGGACGCGCACGGCGCGGGCCGGCGCCAGCAACAACGGCAGCCGGCTTGTCGCCCGCTG
>JBEVMD010000523.1:0-6342 GCA_040508835.1 Duganella sp.
TGGACAAACAACGCCTGCTTAGTCCCGTATCGAGCCCGTATCGAGCCCCGCATTGAGCCCCGCCGAGCCCCGCATCGAGCTCTGTATCGAGCCCGTGGCATGCCCGTAGTTACTTCAAGCCCAGCCGCCTGGCCAGCCGGTTCAGGTTGCCCCTGTCCATCCCCAGCGCGCGCGCCGTGGCGGCCCAGTTCTGCTGATGCCTGGCCAGCGCGTCGGCCACCAGCGTGCGTTCGTACGCGTCCACGGCGCTGCGGAAATCGATGGCGGCCGTCCCGCCGTCCGTGGTGGGCGTCGCCGCTGCGGGTGACGGCGTCACGCCGGTGAGACCGAGTTCGGCCGCTGTCAGCGTGACGATGCGGGCCCGCCGTCCTTGCCGCGCCAGCGCCTTCAACGCGCTGAGCCCGACCAGGTGCTCGAGTTCGCGCACATTGCCGGGCCAGTCATATGCGAGCAGGGCGGCCTGGGCATCGGCCGCCAGACGCAAGCTGTGCAATCCGAGCCGTGACCGGTTCTCCTCAAGGAAAAACCCGGCCAGCAGCAGCACGTCCGACCCGCGCTCGCGCAACGGCGGCACCCGGATCGGATAGACCGTCAGCCGGTGATACAGGTCGGCGCGGAATCGGCCCAGCCGCACCTCCTCGGCCAGGTCGCGGTTGGTGGCGGCAATCAAGCGGATATCGACCCGGTGTTCCTGGTCCGAGCCCACGCGCTGCAGCTCGCCGCTTTGCAGCACCCGCAGCAACTTGGCTTGCACTGCCAGGGGCAGTTCGCCGACTTCATCGAGAAACAGGGTGCCGCCGGAGGCGATCTCGAACTTGCCGCGGCGATCGGCCGTGGCGCCGGAAAAGCCGCCGCGGACGTGACCGAACAGTTCGCTTTCGACCAGCAGCTCCGGCAGCGCGGCGCAATTGAGGCGCACCATCGGCTTGCTGGCGCGCCCCGAGCGCTGATGCAGGCCGCTTGCCACCAGCTCCTTGCCCACGCCGGTTTCTCCGGTGATCAGCACCGTCAGGTCGCTGGGACCCACGACTTCCAGTTCGTCGAGCAGGCGCCGGTGCGCGGCGCTGCTGCCGATCAGCTCGGAATGTTGGGGCGCGCCGGCCTGGCGAAACGCCTCGGCGCGTTCGCGCTCGACGGTGTTGCTGTGCGCCAGCGTGGCAATGCGCTCGGCAATGGCAACGGTCGCAGCCGCCAGGCTCAGAAAAGCGTGCAGGGCGGCCATGTCGATGTGGGCGAAGCGTGCCGGATCGAGGGCGTCCAGCGTGACCAGTCCCCAGGGCCGGTCGCCGACCACCAGCGGGCAACCGAGGCAGTCGTGCACCGGCAGGTGGCCGCGCACGCCAGTGACCAGGCCGTCGTATGGATCGGGCAGGTCGGAGTCGGCGGCAAAGCGGGTGGGGACCGGGCTGGCCAGCAGCTGGACGAAGCGCGGATGGTCGGCCACCCGGAACCGCCGTCCCAGCGTGTCGTCGCTGAGGCCATCGATGGCCAGGGGCACCAGCGTATCGCCGTCCAGTCGCAGCAGCGCCACGGCATCGCTGGGGAACAGGCGCCGCAATGCGGCCAGCAACCGCCGGTAGCGCTCCGCATCGGGCAGGTTGGTGGCCAGATCCTGGACCAGCGGAGCCAGTGTCCCCAGCACGTGCAATGCAGTCAAATCAACTCGTTCTGTAGTCATATCGACTCGCGTCATATTCACCACATGAATTTTTAAGCCATTGATTCATATAATTTTATTTGTTGGCATGGTTTGTGATTATACAGAAGCGTCAACCGACCTCAATAAGAAAGGATCCATCATGCTCAACGCCGAACAACGCGCCATTGTCAAAGCCACCGTGCCCCTGCTCGAAAGCGGCGGCGAAGCGCTCACCACGTATTTCTACCAGCACCTGCTGGCCGACCATCCGGAGGTGCGTCCCCTGTTCAACCAAGCCCATCAAAGCAGCGGCGCGCAACCGCGCGCGCTGGCCAACGCCGTGCTGATGTATGCGCGGCACATCGACAACCTCGGGCCGCTGGGCGACATGGCCGGGCGCATCATCCAGAAGCACGTGGCGCTGCAGATTCTGCCTGAACACTACCCGTTGGTGGGAGCGGGGCTGCTGCAGGCCATACGCGACGTGCTGGGCGCCGAGATCGCCACCGACGCCGTGCTGGCGGCCTGGGGCGCCGCGTACCAGCAGCTGGCCGACCTGCTGATGGGGGCGGAGGCGGCCATCTACGACGAGAAGGCGGCCGCGCCCGGCGGCTGGCGTGGCGCCCGCGCCTTCCGGGTCGCGCGCAAGGTGGTGGAGAGCGATGAGATCACGTCGTTCTACCTGGCTGCAGCGGATGGCGGGGCGCTGCTCGCTTACCGGGCAGGCCAGTACATCGGTGTGCGCCTGGTGGTCGATGGCGTGGAAGTGCGCCGTAACTACTCGCTGTCGCAGCAGTACAGTGAGCAAACCAGCGGCGCTCACTACCGCATCAGCGTCAAGCGCGAGCCGGGCGGCGTTGCGTCGTGCTACCTGCACGACCAGGTGCAGGAAGGGTCGACGCTCGAGCTGTTCGTGCCGTCGGGCCAGTTCACGCTCGGCGATAGCGGCAGTAGCGGCAGTAGCGGCGATAGCGGCAGTAGCGGCAATGGCGGCAAGCCGGTCGTACTCATCAGTGGTGGGGTCGGCATCACGCCCACGCTGGCGATGTTGCAGGAGGCGCTGGCGAGCGGGCGCAACGTGGTGTTCATCCACGCGGCCCGCCATGGCGGTGTGCACGCGTTTCGCGCCGAGATCGACGCCCTGGCTGCGCGCCACCGGCAACTGACGGTGCATTACGTGTACGGCCAGCAGCAGCCGGGCGACGGCGCCGTGGCCGCATACGGCCTGCTCACGCCGGAACTGCTGGCGGCCTGGCTGCCCGCCCAGCGTGATCTCGACGCGTATGTCCTCGGCCCGCTCGGGTTCATGCGGTTCGTCCGGCAGACCTTGCGCGCATTGGGCGTGCCGGTCGCGCAGACCCACCACGAGTTCTTCGGCCCGGCTAGCGCGCTGGAGTAAGGTTGCGTGGAGGAGGGCCACCACCTCCACATCACCCCCACATCCCCACCACCTGCACCAGCAGGATCTTCAACACCGTCATTGACGGGAATATCATCGCGTAACCGATATCGGGCCGGTCGGTTGGCGCGATGCGGTTGGCAAAGGCCAGGATGGCCGGGTTGCCTGTCGCGCCTGCCACGATGCCGGCCACGCTGTCGAACGGCAGCCGGAACACGAGCAGCGCCACCAGCATGGTGACGATCACCAGCACCGCCACGATGGCGGCGCCCAGCGCCAGGTACAGCAGGCCGTTGTCGGCAAACGTGGCGGCAAACGTCGCGCCCGACGAGATGCCGACCACGGCCAGGAACAGCGTCAGCCCGAAGTTGCGCAGCACCAGGTTGGCCGAGATCGGCATGGCCCACTGCAGCTTGCCGGTGCGGCGCTGCTGGCCCAGCAGCAGCGCCACCAGCAGCAGGCCGGCAAAGCCCAGCGACACGTGGCCCAGCAGCGGCAATGGCCAGTGGATGGCGCCAAAGGCCAGGCCCAGCGTGACGCCCACGCCGATGCCGATGTAGCTCACTTCACCGGTGCCGCGCACCGAGTCGCCAAACAGCTTGCGCAGGGCCGGGAAGCTGGCGCGCGGGGCCAGTACGCCGATGCGGTCGCCAAATTCCAGCGTGCGGTGCGGCGTCAGGCGCAGGTCGGCGTCGCTGCGGCGCAGGTGCAGGATGCGCGCCTGCAGCGCTGGCGGCAGTTGCAGCTGCGCCAGCTGCTTGCCGGCCACCTGGGCGCTGGAGATGAAGAACCGTTCGTAATCGAGGTCGCTGCGGTCGTTGAGGACGCTGCCCGGATGGGCGGGACCGAAGCGGGTGGCCACGTCGTGCAGCACCTCGGGCGCGGTACCGGCCACCAGCAGCACGTCGTCGCGTTCCAGGCGAATGGCGTCGTCGGCCACCAGGTTGTGCTGGCCGCGCCGCACGGCCATGATGGAAATTCCCGTGGGCAGGTTGCGCGCGGCTTCGGCCAGCGTCATGCCGATCACATAAAACTCCGTTAAGGCCACTTCCTCCGTGTGCAGCTTCGACGTCGTGGCCGTGGACAGCTGCGGCTTGCGCCAGGCGTTATAAATGCCCAGGATGACGATGGGCACGGCCACGCCTACCGGGTATGCCATCGAATACGCGGTGGCAGGCGCCGGGCCGAATACCGACAGCGCCGCCTGCAGCGCGGCCGTGCTGGTGCCGGCGCCGGCATAGGCGCCCAGCGCATGGGGCAGGTCGATGGCGGGCAGCCAGCGGGCCGCCGCCAGCGTGAGGGCCAGCGCCGCGCCCACTGCGACCAGCGCGGCCAGGTTGGCCTTGACGCCGTCTGCCGTGCTCAGGCCGCGAAAGAACTGGGCGCCGTAGGCAATGCCAACGCCATACAAAAACAACAGCAGGCCCAGGTTGCCCATCAGCGGCGGCAGCACCAGCGTGGGCGCCGCTGCCCCCACCGCCAGCCCCACGAACAGCACCGCGCCCGACCCCAGCGACAGGCCCTTGACGGTGACCGCCCCCAGCACATAGCCGACAGCAATGGTGAGAAACAGGGCCAGCAGCGGCTGGCTGGCAAGAAAAGTGCTGATTGCGGTCATGGGGCCACCACTTTCGTTTAGAATATTATTAACAGGATTGTAATTCCTCAAGCAGTTTCCGGGGCAGCGTTTTTAATCATCAACAAGGAGGCCGGACCATGAAGACAGCGGTATTCAGCGCGCGTCGCTACGACAAAACCATGCTGAAAAGGGCCAATGCCACGGCGGGCCACGAGCTGCGCTTCCTGGAGGACCGCCTGACCGCATCCACCGCGCTGCTGGCCACCGGCTGCGAAGCCGTGTGCGTGTTCGTCAACGACACGGTGGACGCCGACGTGCTGGCCATCCTGGCCGCGCAAGGCACGCGCCTGGTGGCCACCCGGTCTACCGGCTATAACCAGATCGACGCGGCCGCCGCCGAGAAGCTGGGCATTGCCGTGGTGCGCGTGACCGATTATTCGCCGCATTCGGTGGCCGAGTTTGCCGTCGGCCTGCTGCTGGCAGTGAACCGCAAGATCGCCCGCGCCAGCGTGCGCACGCGCGAGGGCAACTTCGATCTCGACGGCCTGATGGGCTTTGATTTGCACGGCAAGACCGTGGGCGTGATCGGCACCGGCAAGATCGGCACCATCTTTGCGCGCATCATGACGGGCTTCGGCTGCACCGTGGTCGGTTACGACCGCTATCCGTCCGCCGCGTTCGAGGCGCTGGGCGGGCGCTACGTGTCGGTCGATGAATTGCTCGCCTGCAGCGACGTGGTGTCCCTGCATTGCCCGCTCACCGACGAGACGCGCCACATCGTCGACGCCGCCTCGCTGGCCCGTTCCAAGCGCGGCAGCATCCTGGTCAATACCAGCCGGGGCGGCCTGGTCGATACCGAGGCGGCCACCGAGGCGCTGAAAACGGGCCAGCTGGGCGGCCTGGCCATCGACGTGTACGAGCAGGAAGCGAGCCTGTTCTTCCAGGATCTGTCGTCCACCATCATCTGCGACGACGTGATCCAGCGCCTGGTATCGTTCCCCAACGTGATCGTCACCGGCCACCAGGCATTTTTCACGGAAGAAGCCATCGGCCAGATCATGCAGACCACCATCGACAGCATCTCCGCCTTCGAGCGCGGTGAAGCGCTGGTCAACCGTATTCCACCGCCGTAATCGCTGGCCGTCATGGCGCATTTGCCTGCCCATCTGCCTGCTGATTCGCCTGCTGATTTGCTCGCTCATCTGCTTGCCGGTCTGCTGCGGTGGCTCTGCCTGATCTGGGCCCTGGCGGTGGCGCCTGTGGCGCTTGCTGTCCCTGCCGCTGCCGCTGCGGTGGCGCCGATCCCGGCGCCGGACATCCTGGTGCGCGCAGAACAGGAGCAGCAACAGGTTGACCTGGCCCGACAGCTGCTGGCCGCCCCCGCGCCCGATGCCCGCCTGGACGCGGCGCTGGACGACATCGCCCGCCCCGTCGACCTGAAATTGCTCACCACCACCGGCATCGCGCTGCGCGAACTGCCCATCATGCGCCTGGAAAGCCTGGCCCGGCACTGGGAGTTCGACGCCTACCGCTACGCGCGCTGGGAAGTCGAGGCGCGGCGCGCCTTTGCGCCGTATGCCGACACCGCCATGCAGCTGGCGCAGCGGCGCGCCGCTTGGTCGGCCACGCGGGCGGCTGGCCTTCTTGACGGCTTGCCGCCGATACTGTCGCAACGGTTTGCTGCGCTGCTCGACCGGGTCGACGCCAGCGAGGCCGCGCTGGGCG
>JBEVMD010000537.1:0-15489 GCA_040508835.1 Duganella sp.
CCGCCGACGGCAACAGCCGCTACATCGCCCAGCGCGCCAGTTGCGACGTCAACGTCAAGGCGCTGGTGGCGCTGACGGCCATGCCGGAACCGGCATTGCGCGCGCAACTGGCGCAGGCCAACGCGCCCGTCGATGCGGGCGCGCCCACCATCGCCATCCCCGCGCTGCCGGCGCGCACGCTGGGCCAGCGGCCCGACGTGTTCACGGCGGAGCGCGAAGTGGCCGCCGCCAGTGCGGAAGTGGGCGGCGCCGAGGCGCAGCGCTACCCGCGCCTGACCGTCTCCGGCAACGTGGGCATCGCCAACTTCCGCAGCGGGGGCGAGGATACCAGGACCGATACCTGGACCATTGGCCCGCTGTCGGTGTCCGTGCCCATTTTCGATGCGGGCCGACGCCGCGCCAATGTGGATGCGGCCAAGGCGCGCTACGACGCGGCCGTCGTCAGCTACCGCGCCACGGTGCGGCAAGCCGTGAGCGAAGTGGAACAGGCGCTGGTCAACCTGGACAGCACGGCCACCCGCGCCGGCGACGCGCACACGGCGCTGGAAGGCTACCGCGCCAACTTCAACGCCGTCGACCAGCGCTATAAAAGCGGCATGGCCAGCCTGTTCGAACTGGAGGACGCGCGCCGCACGCGGCTCGTGGCCGAACAAGGCGTGATCAATCTCGAACGCGAACGCAGCGCCGCCTGGGTGGCGCTGTACCGCGCGGCCGGCGGCGGCTGGACCGCGCCCGCCACCGTCAATTCCGGCACCAACTGAACCCGATATCCACACATGAAAACTCTGAAACTCAAGCCTGTCGCCGTTGCCCTGCTGGCGCTATTCGTCGTGACCGGCATCGGCATGTCCGTGTACTCCCCCGCCACGCAGGCAGCCGACGACAAGAAGACCGAAGCGCCGAAACCGGCGCTCACCGTCACGGTGGTGAAACCGGCCAGCGCGCGGCTGCCGATCCGCCTCACCGCCAACGGCAACGTGGCGGCCTGGCAGGAGGCCAGCGTGAGCAGCGAATCGAACGGTCTGCGCCTGACCGAGGTGCGCGTCAACGTGGGCGACGTGGTCAAAAAGGGCGACGTGCTGGCCGTGTTCTCGGCCGATACCGTCAACGCCGACGTGGCGCAGGCGCAGGCGGCGCTGCTGGAAGCGCAGGCCAATGCCGGCGACGCCGTGGCCAACGCAGCGCGCGCCCGCACGCTGCAGGACTCGGGCGCGCTGAGCGCCCAGCAGATCAGCCAGTACAACACGGCCGAACAGACCGCCAACGCCCGCATCGCGTCCGCCAAGGCGGCGCTGGCCACGCAGCAGCTGCGTTTGAAATACACCAGGGTGGTGGCGCCCGACAGCGGCGTGATCTCGGCGCGCACGGCCACCGTGGGCGCCGTGTCGGCGCCGGGCACGGAGCTGTTCCGCATGATCCGCCAGGGGCGCCTGGAATGGCGCGCGGAAGTGGTGGCGCAGGACCTGCGCAGCATCCAGCCCGGCACCACGGCGGTGGTGAAGGCGGCCAACGGCGGCGAGGTCACGGGCAAGGTGCGCATGATCGCGCCCACGGTCGATGTGCAGACCCGCTCCGCGCTGGTGTACGTGGACCTGCCGCAGAACGCGGGCATTTCGGATAAAAAGCGGGATGCGCCCTTTAAAGCCGGCATGTTCGCCAGCGGCCAGTTCGAACTCGGTGCGTCGGACGCCCTGACGGTGCCGCAGCAGGCCATCGTCGTGCGCGACGGCTTCAGTTTCGTCTTCCGCCTGAACCCCAACCAGCATGTTTCGCAAATCAAGGTGCGGCCGGGCCGCCGCCTGGGCGACCGCATCGAGGTGGTGGGTGGCCTGGACGCGAACGCGCAGGTCGTGCTGCGCGGGGCCGGCTTCCTCAACGACGGCGACCTGGTGAACGTGGTGGCCGAACAGGCGCCCGCCAGGGCCGGCGGCGCCACCGCTGTGGCCAAATAAGGATCGCCATGAATTTTTCCGCGTTATCGATCAAGAATCCGATCCCGGCCATCATGCTGTTCGTCCTGCTGACATTGGCGGGACTGATGGCCTATAAAGCCAACCCGGTGCAGGACTTCCCGGATATCGAACTGCCCATCGTCACCGTGACCGCCACGCTGGAAGGCACGGCGCCCGCGCAGCTGGAGACGGAAGTCACGCGCAAGATCGAGGATTCGGTGGCCACGCTGCAGGGCATCAAGAACATTTATTCGACGGTGCTCGACGGCGTATCGACCACCACCGTGGAATTCATCCTCGAAAAACCGATCTCGGACGCCGTCAACGACGTGCGCGACGCGGTGGCGCGCGTCAAGGCCGACATGCCGGCCGAGCTGCGCGATCCGAGCGTGACCAAGGCTGCCACCGCCGGCCGCGTGGTGCAGACCTTTACGGCATCCCCCGCCAACGTCCCCGGCGAAAAATTCGACCAGCAGGAACTGAGCTGGTTCGTCGATAACACGGTGGCCAAGCGCCTGCTGGCGGTGCCCGGCGTGGGCGCCGTCAAGCGCGTGGGCGGCGTGTACCGCGAGATCCGCGTGGAGCTCGACGACCAGCGCATGGCGGCCTTGCGCGTGTCCGCGCTGGACGTCTCGCGCCAGCTGCGACTGGTGCAGCGCGAAGCGCCGGGCGGCCGCGGGGATGTGAGCGGCGCCGAGCAGTCGGTGCGCACCATCGCCACCGTCAAGAGCGCGGCCGAACTGGCCGCCATCGAACTGCCGTTGACCGACGGCCGCCGCGTGCGACTGGACCAGGTGGCGACGATTGCCGATACGGTGTCCGAGCCGCGCGCGATCGCCATGCAGGACGGGCGCGAGGTGGTGGGTTTTGAACTGTTCCGCACCAAGGGCGCCAGCGAAGTGACGGTGGCGCGCGGCGCCCGCGAAGCCATCAAGCAGCTCAACGCCGACTATCCGCGCGTGGTGCTGCAGCAGGTGATCGACAACGCGATTCCCGTGGAGGACGACTTCGACGGCTCCATGCACCTGCTGTACGAAGGGGCGCTGCTGGCCGTGCTGGTCGTGTGGTGGTTCCTGCGCGACTGGCGCGCCACCCTGGTGGCTGCTGCCGCGCTGCCTTTGTCGGTGATGCCGGCGTTCCTGGGCATCTGGCTGTTCGGCTACACGCTCCACATCGTCACGCTGCTGTCGCTGGCGCTGGTGGTGGGCGTGCTGGTGGACGACGCCATCGTGGAAATCGAAAACATCGAGCGCCACCTGCGCATGGGGAAAACCCCGATGGAGGCAGCGCTGGAAGCGGCCGACGAAATCGGCATGGCGGTCATTGCCACCACGTTTGCGCTGGTGGCCGTGTTCCTGCCCACCGCGTTCATGAGCGGCGTGCCGGGGCTGTTCTTCAAGCAGTTCGGCTGGACCGCCGTGATCGCGGTGCTGGCGTCGCTCGTCGTGGCGCGGCTGCTCACGCCGATGATGGCCGCCTACCTGCTCAAGCCGACCGCGCACCGCGAGGAAAAGGACGGCTGGCTGATGACGCGCTACATGCGCACCATGCGGTGGTGCCTGCGCAATCGCGGCAAGACGGCGCTGGCGTCGCTGGCGTTCTTTGCCTGTTCGATTGGGCTGGTGGGCCTGCTGCCGACGGGCTTCGTGCCGGCGGCCGACCGCTCGCAGACGCAGATCAACCTGGAACTGCCGCCCGGCTCCACGCTGGCGGAAACCCGCGTGGTGGCCGAACGTGCGCGCCTGGCCGCGATGGACGTACCGGGCATCCAGGCCGTGTTCAGCTCCATCGGCGGCGGCTCCAGCGGCGACGCATTTGCGCCCGGTGCGGCGGCCGAGGCGCGCAGCGCGGTGCTGACCCTGTCGACCGTGCACCGCACGGACCGCAGCGAATCGATGGCCGACCTGGAAGCGCAGATCCGCACGCGGCTCAACGCGATTCCCGGCGCGCGCTTCAAGGTGGGCCCGCCCGACAGCGGCGTCAAGATGCAGCTCGTGCTGCGCAGCGACGACCCGGTGGCGCTGCAGGAAACGGCGCAAAAGGTCGAGCGAGAGATGCGCACGCTGCAGGGCGTGGGCAATGTGCGCTCCACGGCGTCGCTGGTGCGCCCCGAAATCATCGTCGCGCCGGACTTCGCCAAGGCGGCGGATCTGGGCGTGACCACCAACGCCATCGGCCAGACCGTGCGCGTGGCCACGGCCGGCGACTACGACACCGATCTGACCAAGATGAACCTGCCCGAGCGCCAGGTGCCGATCCGCGTCAAGCTGCCCGACTTCGTGCGCGCGGACCTGGACGCCATCGGCCGCCTGACCGTGCCCGGCAAGAACGGCCCGGTGCTGCTGGCGACAGTAGCCACCATCACCATGGAGAGCGGCCCGGCGCAGATCAACCGCCTGAACCGCAGCCGCAACGTCACGTTCGAAGTGGAACTGGGCAAGCGACCGCTCGGTGAAGTGAACCAGGAAGCGCGCGCGCTGCCCACCATGCAGAACCTGCCCAAGTCCGTGCACATCGCCGAACTGGGCGACGCCCAGGAAATGGCCGCCCTGTTCAACAGCTTTGGCATCGCCATGGCGATTGGCGTATTGTGTATCTACTGCGTGCTGGTGTTGCTGTTCAAGGACTTCATGCAGCCGATGACGATCCTGGCCGCGCTGCCGCTGTCGATCGGCGGCGCCTTCGTGGCGCTCCTGATCACGGGCCGGGCGCTGTCGATGCCGTCGATGATCGGCCTGATCATGCTGATGGGGATCGTGACCAAGAACTCGATCCTGCTGGTCGATTATGCGATCCTGGCGCGCCAGGCCGGCATGAACCGGTTCGACGCGCTGGTGGACGCCTGCCACAAGCGCAGCCGCCCGATCCTGATGACGACGATTGCCATGGGCGCCGGCATGATGCCGCTGGCGCTGGGCTGGGGCGCCGATCCGAGCTTCCGCTCGCCGATGGCGATCACCGTGATCGGTGGCCTGATCACGTCCACGCTATTGAGTTTGTTGGTGGTGCCGGCCGTGTTCACGTACGTGGACGACTTCGAGCACTGGCTGCAGCGTATGATGGGCAAGGTGCGCAAGGCGCCTGAAAGCAGGACGCCGGCGCCCGTGACCGCGACTGAACAAGGAGAAGCATGATGCAATACGAGATACGAGAACTGCCGGCCGCGCGCCTGGCCGGCCTGCGCTACAAGGGCCCGTTCGGCCCGGCCATCGGCGAATTCTGGCGCGAGGTGTTTACGCCTTGGCAAAAATCGACCAACCTCGGTGGCCGCGTGACCTACGGCATCGGCCTCGATAACCCGGAAACCACGCCACCGAGCGAAACCCGCTACGACGCGTGCGTGGAAGTGGCGGCCGACTACCCGATCGCCTCGCCGGCCCGCGAATCGGCAATTCCCGCCGGCCGCTACGCGGTGGCGCCATTCCACGGCACGTCGAAAGAGATACCGGCCGCATGGGCCGCCATCATGCACCAGCTGCACGCGCAAGGCATCGTTGCCGAAGGCCCCTGCTTCGAACGCTACCCCGCCAACGGCGCGCCCGACCCGGACACCGGCGCCTTCCACGCCGAGATCTGCGTGCCGGTCAAATAACCGCCACGACACCGCCGCGCCGTCATTCCCGCGCAGGCGGGAGTGACGGAGCGGCGGGTGGCGGTGACGGTCGGCGCAGCTTGTCTGCCTGCTGGCGCCTGAATGACGGGGCGGCGGGTGGCGGTGACGTTTATTGCTGCTGCCCGCCCGCGCGCCACCCGCCCCCCAGCGCCCGATACAAGTCCACCGAGGCCGTCAAAATGCGCGTGCGCAGCTGCAGGCTGCCCACGTCCGCGCTGTACAGCGTGCGCTGGGCGTCGAGTTCTTCCAGGTACGACGCGTAGCCGTTGCGGTAGCGGTTGTGGGCGATGCGCAGGGTTTCGGCCGCCGTCGCGCGGCGCGCGCTGTTCTGCACCGCCTGTTCGTTCAGGCGGGCGATGGCGCCCAGGCCGTTGTCGGTTTCCGCAAACGCGCTGCGCACCGCGCTTTCGTAGGTCGCGATCAGCTGGTCGCGCTGGGCCGCCACCGAATCGGTCTGGCGCTGCACCCGGTCGCCCTCGAAAATCGGCGCGGTCAGTGCGCCCGTCAGATGCCACAGCCGCGTGGGGGCGTTGAGAAAATCGTGCATGTGCAGGCTCTGGATGCCGCCCACGGCCGTGAGCTTGAACGACGGCAGCAGCAGGTCGCGCGTGGCCTGCAGGTTGGCGTTGACGGCCACCAGGTTGTACTCGGCGCGCGCGATGTCGGGCCGACGGCGCAGCAGCTCGGACGGCAGGCCTTCCGGCACGGGCGGCGCCTGCAGCTGCGCCAGTTCCACGCCGCGCGCGACCGGTCCCGGATTGCCGCCGGTGAGAATGGACAGCGCATTCTCCTGCTCGAAAATCTGGCGTTTTAATTGCGGCACGGTTTCCGCCGTGGTCTGGTACTCGGCCTGCGCCTGCAGCCACTCCAGGCGCGAGCTGTAACCCACGTCGAACTGGCGCTTGGCCAGGTCGCGCGATTGCTCGCGCAGTTTCAAGGTCGCTTCCGTCAGCGCCAGTTGCGCGTCCAGCCCGCGCAGGTTCAGGTAGCCCGTGGCGACGGTGGAAGCGATCGACAGCGCCACCGCATCGGCATTGGCCTGCTCCGACTGGTACGTGGCGGTGGCCGCGTCGGTCAGTGCGGCCAGCCGGCCCCACAGGTCGATCTCATAACTGGCCTGGACTTCGGCCTGATAGACATTGGTCACGTACGGCACGCCGGCGGACGACAGCTGGCGCGCACGGGTGGGCGTGGTATCGACCGATATCGTGGGCTTCTGGCTCGCTGCCGCGACGTCGATCAGCGCGCGGTACTGCGCCACGCGGCTGCGCGCCACGCGCAGGTCGCCGTTGCTGGCCAGGGCTTTTTCCACCAGCGCGCTCAGGACCGGATCGCCGAACGCCTGCCACCATGCGCGTTCCACGGGCGCGGCGCCCTGCCCCGGCCCCGGAGGTGTCCGCCACGCGGCCGGGGTCTGCAAGGTCGATGGGGGCGGCGGCGCGACGGTGGCGGCGCAGCCGGCCAACGCCAGCACGGCCGCCAGCGCGGTCAGTCGCCATGCATTGGGTCGCAATACATTGGTCCGCAATGCATTCGGTCGTAACATGGTCGGTGGCGACGCCTGGTCCATCATGGCCGCGCTCCGGCAGCGTTGTTGGCCCCGTTGTTGGCCCCGTTATTGGCCCCACCGTGGACCGCAGGCGTGGTCCCATTCGCGGTCGACTCGTCGGCGTCGTTGAGCACTGCCGACGTATCGATGCTGACGATCACCGACATGCCCGGCGCCAGGCGCCGGGCGCGGGCCTGGCCGGCGTCGATGCGGATGCGCACCGGGATGCGCTGGGCGATCTTGACGTAGTTGCCGGTGGCATTATCGGCCGGCAGCACGGAAAACTCGGAACCGGTGGCCGGCGAAATGCGCTCGACCTGGCCCGTGAGCTGCGCGCCATCGAGCGCATCGACCTTGAAGGTGGCGCTCTGCCCCACCCGCACGTGGTTCATCTGGGTTTCCTTCAGGTTGGCAATCACCCACAGCTGGCGCGGCACCAGGCCCATGAGCTGCGCGCCCGTGTTCACGTACGCGCCCCGGCGCACCGTGACCTGCCCCAACTGGCCGTCTTCGGGCGCCACGATGCGGGTGTTATCGAGATCCACCCTGGCTGCCTTGAGCGCGGCTTCCGCGCTGGCCACGGCCGCTTCCAGCGACTGCTTGTTGACGGTGACCGTGCGCACCTGCTGCTTGGCGATATCCACGTTGGCGCGCGCCTGCGCCACGGCGGCCGACGTCTGCGCCTGCGCCGCGCGCGACGAATCCTGCTCGCGCAGCGACAGCGAACCGTCTTCGGCCAGCGAATCGACGCGTCTCAAATCGGCCTGCGAACGCAGGGCCTGGGCCTGGGCATTGGCCAGCACGGCCTGGTTGAGCAGCACGCCCGCTTCGGCCGCGCGGTGCGACTGCGCCCAGTTGGCCAGCGCCGCCTTTTGCGCGGCCAGCTGCGCCGCCGCCTGGTCGTAACGCTGCTGGTAGATGCGGTCGTCGATCCTGGCCAGCAGTTCGTCCTTTTTCACGTACTGGAAGTCCTGCACGTTCACCTCCGTGACGTAGCCGGCGATCTGGGTGCCGATCAGCGTGACCTGGCCGCGCACCAGCGCGTTTTCGGTGGAGACGATGGGCGTGGTGAACGGCGGCAGGCGCCACGCGTACAGCACGATCAGCACGCCCACCAGCGCCACCAGCGCGAACACCAGCGTGGAAATGAGCTGCGCCCGGCGGCTCGGTTCCTGCGCGGCCTTGGCGCTGGCCACGGCCGCGGTGGCGGCGGCTGCCGCGACTTCGGCCACGTGTTTGTCGGAAGGCGTCTGATTGTCGGGTGTATTGGTGGACATAAGGTTCAGCGGGATTCGGAATTGGTAAGGGAGACCGCAGCGATGCGGGTCTGCGCGTTGGGCAGCCATTGCGCGGGGCACCACGGGCAGATGCTCCACAGGTAGCGGCCCAGCATCCATGCCAGGGTGAGCACCGCGATCACGGAGATCATCAGGAACACGTCGTTGTAGGCGAGGATGTTGGCCTCGCGCGTGGCGGCCGCGCCCAGCGCCGCCACGCCTTCGGCGCTGCGGATGGACGGGTCGCCCAGCACGGCCCCGTAGGCCCCGCCCCCGTTCTGGATGCGGGCGGACACCAGCGGATCGAGCAGGGTCAGATGTTCGTTGAGCATGCTGGAATGGTATTTTTCGCGCAGCACCTGGAACGTGCCCACCAGGGCGCTGCCCAGCAGGCTGCCCAGCGTTTGCGTGATCGAGAACATGACCGAAAAACTGACCAGGTTCAGGGGCGTGGCCACCACCGCGGCAAAGCCGGAGACGAACGTGGGGCCGATGAAGAACGCGCCGCCAAAACCCAGCAAGAACTGGCTGATATACATATTGGCCGGCCGCGTGAGATTGGTCGCATGCGAATCCATGTACGCGCCGATGGCCATCACCACCAGCGAAAACATCAGCTGCGCGGGGATGCGCGCCGGCGTGATGGTGGCCGCGCTCACCAGCATGCCCAGCACGGCGCCGGCCATCACCACCCACCACAGCACCTGCATCTGGTCGTTGTTGAGGCCCAGCGTTTGCAGGAAGCCCACGGTGCCGTTGGCCTCCGACTGCACGATGCGGATCAGCAGGACCGACAAGGCCAGGCGCGTCATGTCGCCGGTGGTGAGCCAACGCGTGTTGATCAGCGGACGCTGGCGGTTATGCTCGATCAGCAGCGCGGTGGAAATGAGCACGATGGCGCCCACCAGGCACAATCCCAGCCAGCGCGATTCGAACCACCACACGGTGCGCCCCAGCGCCAGCACGGCCGACAGCAGCGCCACGCCCGGAGCGAACAGGCCGAAGGTGAGGAAGTCCATTTTTTCGAAGGCCTTGATACGATCGCCGGACGGCAGTTTCAGGTACACCACGCAGCCCAGCGACAGCAGCGCCAGTCCCAGTTCGAAAAAATACAGGCCCCGCCACTCGGCGATTTCCATCAGGTCGGACGAAAACAGGCGCGCCATCGGCGTGGCCAGCTGCGAAAAGCCGATCCCCAGCACCACGCCCTTGACGCGGTACTTGGCCGGGAAAGCCTGCAGCACGTAATACAGGCCGAGGGTGGTGAGCGCGGCGCCGGTCATGCCGTGCGCGGCACGCACCGCAATGGCGGACGCCAGGCCGTGCACGAACAGGTGGGCCACGGTGGCCAGCGCGTACAGCACCAGGAATAATTCGGAAAACAGGCGCAAGCCGTACTGCTGGCGGAATTTCACCAGGAGCAGGTTCATGGAGACGTTGGTCATTACATAGGCGGCCGGCAGCCACTGGATCTCGGCCGAGAACACGCCCAGCGAGCCTTGCAGGTACGGCAGGTTGACGATCACCAGGGCATTACCCAGGCCGCCCGTGATGGCGACGATGAAGCCGATGACAAAAAACGCGATCCGGCGCGGAAAGGAATGGTGCGGGTTGGAGGGCGACCCCGGTAACGTGGGACGCTCGTGCGGTTGCCAGACCTGAGGGGCGTAAACGTCCATCGATGTCAGTTCTTATAGAATTTTTTTAATAGTATAGCCTGTGTCGTGCATATTGCATGATGAACACTCGAGCGGATTTTGGGGACTGCCCAGAAGTGATAGCCGCTCGGGATCACCAGGCAAAACAAGGCCCCGCCGTATCGCTACGGCGGGGCCTTGGGACGGCGCCAGTTAAATCATTGCGCCTTCGGCTTCACGCTGGAAGTTGCGGTGGGCGGCCAGCGCCCCTTTGAACTCGGCCAGCGCGGCCGACACGCCACCCGCATCGACCACCCACAGCGATGGATCGGCCTGGCCGCTCGGCAGCTTGGCAGGCACGCCCAGCTTGGTGAGCACGTCCGCGCCGGCGCCGATGGCCAGGATCGGTTTGCAGTGGTTGAACTGCTGGCGCACGAAGTCCAGGGCGATGGCTTCGGCCTGCAGCGACTTGGCGCTGCCCTCGCCGTCGGCAATGATCACGGCGTCGTACAGCACGCCGGGACCTGCTTCGAACGAGATTTCGACGTCGAGCGCGCTGCCGTCGGTTGCCTTCAGCTGGCCCAGGTAAGGACCGACCACGCGCGGCACGGCGCCAGCGGCCAGCAGGTCGGCATACACCGCCTTGACGCCTGCCGCATCGACGCCGTGCGAGGCGATGATGGCGACCTTGCGGCCCTTGATGCCGGCCGAACCGGGACGCGCCAGCAGCGACAGCGCCGGCGACGGTTCATAGTGCGGCTGCGGCAGATCGGTGGCCAGCGGCATCGGCGCCGGCACGTCCAGGCCAAGGCCCGAAGCCACGCCTTCGGCCAGCACCGGATCGACGTTGGCCAGCATGGACAGCAGGCGCACGCGGATCGCTGGCACCTGCACCCGGCTCAATTCGAAGCGGTAGGCGTTGACGATGTGGACCTGCTCGGACGGGGTTTGGCTGATCCAGAACAGGCGGGCCTGCGAGTAGTGGTCGGCAAACAGTTCGGGCTTGCCGCGCACTTTGTCCTCGGGCTTCTGCAGCTTCTGGTCGATGCTGGAAAACGCCGTGGTGAAGCCGGCCATGCCAGCCTGGAACGGGCAGCCGCCAGCCAGCGAGTTCGGCTCGTACGCCACGCGGCCACGGTTGATGGCCTGGCGGTGCATGCCGTCGCGCTGGTTGTTGTGTACCGGCGCCACCGGGGCGTTGATCGGAATTTCGTGGAAGTTCGGACCACCGAGGCGGCTGATTTGCGTATCCACGTACGAGTGGATGCGGCCTTGCAGCAGCGGGTCGTTGGTGAAGTCGATGCCGGGCACGATGTGCGCGGTGCAGAAGGCGACCTGCTCGGTCTCGGCAAAGAAGTTATCGGGATTGCGGTTCAGGACCATCTTGCCGATCGGTTTGACGGGCACCAGTTCTTCCGGCACGATCTTGGTCGAGTCGAGCACGTCGAACGGGAATTGTTCGGCCTGTTCTTCGCTGAAGACCTGCACACCGAGTTCCCACTCGGGGTAGTTGCCCGCCTCGATCGCTTCCCACAGGTCGCGGCGGTGGAAGTCGGCGTCGGCGCCGCAGATTTTCACGGCTTCGTCCCACACCAGCGAGTGGGTGCCGCCCACCGGATTCCAGTGGAATTTGCAGAACACGGACGCGCCCTGCGCGTTCACCAGGCGGAACGTGTGCACGCCGAAGCCCTGCATGGTGCGGTAGCTGCGCGGGATGGCGCGGTCGGACAGGTGCCACATCAGCATGTGGGTCGATTCCGGCATCAGGGTCACGAAGTCCCAGAAGGTATCGTGCGCGCTGGCGGCCTGCGGAATGCCGTTGTTCGGCTCCGGCTTGACCGAGTGGATCAGGTCCGGGAATTTCATCGCGTCCTGGATGAAGAACACGGGCATGTTGTTACCGACCAGGTCCCAGTTGCCTTCGTCGGTGTAGAACTTGACGGCAAAACCGCGCACATCGCGCACGGTATCGGCCGAACCGCGCTCGCCGGCCACGGTGGAGAAGCGGGTGAACACGGGCGTGCGTTTGCCGGCCTGGGCAAACGGTGCGGCGCGGGTCAGGTCGCTGAAGTCGCCATAGCTTTCGAAGTAGCCGTGGGCGGCCGAACCGCGCGCATGCACCACGCGTTCCGGAATCCGTTCATGGTCGAACTGGGTGATTTTTTCGCGCAGGATGAAGTCTTCCATCGCGGTCGGTCCGCGCAGGCCGATCTTGAGCGAATTCTGGTTGTCCGCAACGGGCACGCCCTGGTTGGTGGTCAGGCGCTGACCACCCGAGTCCACGCGCACGCGGTCGAGCGGATCGTTGGTCGGATTGACGCCCTGCGGGGGCACGCCGCTGCCCACCTTGGCGGACGCGGTGGTCTCGCCGGTGGTGCTGGCCGTGCCGAACAGGTGTTTCATCGGGCAGGTGGCGCCTGCCTGCGGCGTACGCGACGCGTCGCCGTGTTCACCAGCTTTATTGGGGTTGAATGGCATACCGGCCGCCATGTCCTGGCCGCCGGCAACCTTGTCGATCAAGGCTGCTTCTTGCGGTGCACCACCGAGACTTCCTGGCGGCGGCGCGGACGATGGTGCTGACACGGTACTCAAAACCGACCCGGCTCCCATGACGGAAGCCGGAGTTTTCTTGGTATTGCTCATTGGATGTCCCTTGATGTACGGCGCCCGTTCGGGCCACCGGACATACCGGCAGCAGGACCGGCCGGGCAGCCAGGTTAATTACTTGCGCGAGCTCAGCAGCTTGGAAATGCCGTAACCGGCAGCAGCGGCGATCAGTACCGACAGTGCCGGGTTGGCGCGGACCTTGGTGCGGCCCGTTTCGGTCCAGACCTTGGCGTTCTCGCTCAGCTGCTTGGTGCCGGCGGAGATGCGCTCGACGGTGCCGTCCCATTTGCTGTTGACGCTGTCGACGGTGTCGGCCACTTTATCGACGCCGGTGTGGGCGCTGGTCGCCAGGCGATCGGTGTTGGCCGGCACTTTGTCGGCCACGCGGTCGATGGTGGCGTGCGCATCGGCGCGCAGGTCCTTGTTGATCTTGGTGACGCCGTCACGTGCTGCGTCAATTTTGTTTTCAATCTTGTTTTGAGCGTTGTTTGCGTTGTTATCCATGATGTGTCCTCTAGTTAGTTTGCGAAGCTGCGAGACCTACGATATGCCTAACTGTCACACGACACCGTGCGGAATCTAACCATCGGCGTAACTGGCGCCGTCCTGCCAACTGACCCCATATGTGAAATGACACACGGACGAGCAGGCTGCCGCGGAGGATGCTAGGATATCCAGGCACTGTCATATTCTTGCTTTGTTTACAGGAGCGCGCCATGTTTCCCGTTACTTCCACGCTGGCAACGCCGGTTAACTTTCCGGTAGTCAATCCCACGACGCAAACTGCCGCCATCAACGCGGCCAACTCGGCCACGCTGCCGGTCGGTTCCGCCACCGATGCGCCGGTGTCTTCCGTCACCATCGACCTGTCGCCCGTGGCCAGCTTCCTGATGACGGTGTCGCGGTCGCAGCAGCAAATCGCCCAGCTGCAGACAGGCGGTACCCAAACGTCCCAGGACGCGGCGCTGCGCGCTACCGTGCTTAACGATGCAACCCAGGACGTGGTCGATGCCTTCAACCTGCTGCCGGGCGTGGACTTCAACCAGGCGCAGCCGCTGGGTTCCACCTTGCTCAACAACCTGGTGACCAACCTCAACCAGCAGATCCAGGGCCAGCAGTCGGGCGCGCAGAACCTGGCGCAGCTGGGCGTGACCTTGCAGCCGGCACTGCTGTCCGATCCCACGGGCGGCCTGTCGCTCGATAACGAAATCCTGCGCGCGGCATTCAATGCCAACGAACAATCGACCACCAGCACGCTGCAGGACACGCTCACCAATTTCCGCAACCTGGCCACCGAGTACGCCGAACAGCTGAGCACCACGGGCACCACGTCGTTCAACCAGCTGCTCGATCCGTCGCTGTCGCTGGCCGAGCAGGCGCAAAACGCCCGGCTCGACTTCGCCCGCTCGCAGCTCGACCAGCTGGCGCAAAACCCGCTGGGCGAGACGGCCGCCGACCGCCTGGCGGCCCAGCGCGCCGCGCTGGAACAGCCGCTCACGCCCACCGCGCTGGCCCCCAATTCGCCGCTCATCAACCCGCTGCTGGGCACGTCGTCGGAAGCGCTGGCCGCGCAAAACGCGCTGAACGCCCAGAATGCGCAAAACCTGCAATCGCAGCAGACCAATCTCACGCTGGCCCAGCAACAGGCAGCGCAGGACGTGCAAGCCACGACCGAAGCGCAGCTGCAGCAGACCAACCAGGCCAACCTGAACAACCAGGTGCAGGCCGCGCAGGCGCAACAAGACGTGCAGGCCACCACGGCCGCCCAGCTGCAGCAGGCCAACCAGACCACGCAAGCCACCCAGGCGGCCCAGGCCGCCTTGGCCGCGCAACAGCAGCAGGACATCCAGGCCGCCAATCTTGCCCAGCAACAGCAAGTGGCGCAGGCGCAGAACGCTACCCAGGCCCAGCAGGCGGCGCAGGCAGCCAATGCGCTGCAGGCGCAGCAGGCCGACCAGGCACAACAGGCACTGCAGTCGCAGCAAGCCGTGCAGGCCGCCAACGCCACGCAACAGCAGCAGGCCGCCAACCTGACGCAAGCGCAGCAGACCGCGCAAGCACAGCAGGCAGCCCAGGCCCAGCAGGCGCAGCAAGCGAACGCCAATCTGCAAGCCCAGCAAAATACGCAGGCTCAGCAGGCGGCCCAGGCCCAGCAGGACCTGCAGGCCGATAACACGCTGCAGGCGCAACAGACGGCGCAGGCGCAGCAAGCCCAGGTACAGCAAACGCTGGCCCAGCAGGCGACCCAGGCCCAGCAGCAAGCAACCCAGGCCCAGCTGGACCAGGCGCGCCAGAACACACAAACCGTCAATGCCGCCCAGGTCCAGCAGGATTTACAGGCCGCCAACTTGCTGCAAACCCAGCTGACCGCCACGCAAGCGGCGCAGCGCGCCAACGAGCAGGCGCTCGAGCGGTCCACCGAGCAAGCGGACACCCAGCAGACGCTGCAGGCCAACCAGGCGCAGCAAGCCGACCAGGCCGATACCGAGCAAACCCAGGCCAGCGAGACCGCGCGCAACACCACGCAAGCCCAGGCTACCCAGCAGCAAACCACCGCGACACTGAATGCTGCCACCGCCGCCAGCGCCCAGGCCGCCGCCCAGGCGCAAGCGGCGCAAGGCGCTGCCGCCACGGCCGCCGCCAACAATCCAGCCAACGCCAGTCCCGCACAACAGGCGCAGGCCGCGCAGGTTGCCGCCTCCAGCCTGGCTGCCGCCACGTCGGCCGCGTCCAGCGCGCTGGCACAGGCGCAAGCCGCACAGAGCGCGGCCGATGCGCTGTCCACGCAAAGCGCGGACGCTGCTGCGGCGGCAGCATCCGCCCGCGCCGCACTGGTCGACGCCGGTACTTCGCA
>JBEVMD010000542.1:0-9877 GCA_040508835.1 Duganella sp.
GTAGGCCAGGAGAATCCCCAGGAACGTGCCGACCAGCGCGTGGGCGATCATCTGCCCCAGCTCGGAAGGCGGCTTGCCGACCGAGCCCATGGTGTGCACCACGCCCATCACGGCAGCGACGATGCCAAACGCGGGCAACGCTTCCGCCACCTTGTTGAGGGCGCCGATGGCCAGGTCGCCATCCTGGTGGTGGACGTCGATTTCGTTGTCCATCAGGTTTTCGATCTGGAATACGTCAATATTGCCGGTGACGATCAGGCGCAGGTAGTCGGTGATGAATTCGAGCAGGTGTTCGTCGTCCGTCACCAGCGCATACTTGGCGAAAATCGGACTGCGCTCGGGGTGGTCGACATCGTCTTCCACCGACATCAGGCCTTCCTTGCGGATCTTGGTCAGCAGCTCGAACAGCAGCTTCAGCAGCTCGACGTACTGGGCCCGGCCCTGGCGCGGCGTCTGGAACAGGGTGGGCAGGGCGTCGAACACGGCCTGGCGCGACTTGGCGTCGTTCGAAATCACGAACGCGCCCAGCGCGCCGCCGCCGATCATCAGCAATTCGTAGGGCTGGAACAGCGGCGCCAGGTGGCCGCCATCGAGCGCGTAACCGCCAAAGATGCCTGCCAATACGATGACGAAGCCAACAATTACTGCCATACACACTCCCGCCGTGAAATCTTGTACAAACATGAAGATATCATGTTGCGAACGGGAAAGATATACCGCGACAGCTGCTCGGGGCGAGGCCGATCGGTTATAATGCCCGATTGCCCGCAATGGTCATCATCGTCATCCACGTCATTCATCATGCAATCGCAACCACTCTCCCGTATCACCCCGCCCGCCGCCAGCACCGTCAGTGGTGTTGCACCCAAGGTAGGCTTTGTTTCGCTCGGCTGCCCCAAGGCGCTGGTCGATTCCGAACAGATCCTGACCCAGCTGCGCGCCGAAGGGTACGACACCGCGAAGTCCTACGCGGGCGCCGACCTGGTGATCGTCAACACGTGCGGCTTCATCGACGCTGCCGTGCAGGAGTCGCTCGACGCCATCGGCGAAGCGCTGGCCGAAAACGGCAAGGTGATCGTGACCGGTTGCCTGGGCGCGAAAAAAGATGCGGCCGGCGACGACATCATCATGAAGGTGCACCCGAAAGTGCTGGCCGTGACCGGCCCGCACGCGCTGGCCGAGGTGATGGATTCGGTCCACTTCCACCTGCCCAAGCCGCACGAGCCGTTCATCGACCTGCTGCCGCCGCAGGGCATCAAGCTCACGCCCAAACACTATGCCTACCTGAAAATCTCGGAAGGCTGCAATCACCGCTGCTCGTTCTGCATCATTCCATCGATGCGCGGCGACCTGGTGTCGCGTCCGATCGGCGAACTGCTGCTGGAAGCGGAAAACCTGTTCAAGTCGGGCGTCAAGGAACTGCTGGTCATTTCGCAGGACACCTCGGCCTACGGCGTGGACGTCAAGTTCCGCACCGGCTTCTGGAACGGCCGCCCGATCAAGACCCACATGACGCAGCTGATGGAAGCGCTGGGCGAACTGGCCAAGTCGTACGGCGCCTGGGTGCGCATGCACTACGTGTATCCGTACCCGCACGTGGACCAGGTGATTCCGATGATGGGCGAGCACGTGCTGCCTTACCTCGACATCCCGATGCAGCACGCGCATCCCGACGTGTTGAAGCGCATGAAGCGCCCGGCCAGCGGCGAAAAAAACCTCGACCGCATCCTGGCCTGGCGCAAGATGAATCCCGAGCTGACCATCCGCTCGACCTTCATCGCCGGCTTCCCGGGCGAGACGGAAGAAGAATTCCAGTACCTGCTCGACTTCCTCAAGGAAGCGCAGATCGACCGCCTGGGCTGCTTCGCCTACTCGCCGGTGGAAGGCGCCACTGCCAACGAACTGGCCAACCCGGTGCCGGAAGAAGTGCGCGAAGAGCGTCGCGGCCGCGTGATGCTGCTGCAGGAAGAAATCTCGAAAAACCGCTTGAAGGCCAAGGTCGGCAAGACCGTGCGCGTGCTGATCGACGAAGTCAATCGCACCGGCGGCATCGGTCGATCCGCCGCCGATGCGCCGGAAATCGACGGCGTGGTGTACGTCAAGCCGCCGTACGAACCGCACAAGAAGCTGGTCGTCGGCCAGTTCGTCGACGTGCGCATCACCACGTCCGACGCCCACGACCTGTGGGGCGAGGCGCAGTAACCCGCCGCACGGCCAGCCCGCCGCAGCATGCATCGTGGCGGAGCCAGGCCGGGGGTTCGATTTAAGGGCAGCTATAATGAAGGCGAACCATGTACATGGCTCGCCTTTTTTACACCCGATCCAGCCTCCGATGACCACCAAAAAATCCCCGCAGACCGCTTTAATCCACTCCGACTACCAGCCGCCGGCCGGCTTCAATGCGTTCCCCACGGCGATCCACCACGCGTCCACGGTGCTGTTCGAGAACGTGGCGGCGCTGCGCTCGGGCCAGTGGAAGGACAAGAACGCCTATACCTACGGCCTGCACGGCACGCCCACCACGTTTACGCTGGAAGCGCGGCTGGCCGGGATCGAGGGCGGCACGCGCTGCCTGCTGGCGCCCAGCGGCCTGGCGGCAATTGCCATGGTCGATTTCGCGTTCCTCGCCGCAGGCGACGACGTCCTGCTGCCCGATAACGTGTACAACCCCAATCGCGAACTGGGACGCTGGCTGCAGGCGGACTTCGGCATCACCGCGCGCTACTACGATCCGCTGGTGGGCGCCGGCATCGCCGAGCTGATACAGCCGAATACAAAACTGATCTGGACCGAGGCGCCGGGATCGGTATCGATGGAAGTGCCGGACCTGCCGGCCATCTGCGCTGCCGCCCATGCGCGCGGCGTGCTGGTCGCCCTCGACAACACCTGGGCGGCAGGGCTGGCGCTCAACGGCTTTGCGCTGGGCGTGGACATCGTCATGCAGGCGCTGACCAAGTACCAGTCGGGCGGCTCCGACGTGCTGATGGGCGCCGTGATCACGCGCGACGCCGCCATCCACGACCGACTCAGCCTGGCGCACATGCGCCTGGGCCTGGGCGTGGGCGCGGACGACGCGTTCCTGGTGCTGCGCGGCCTGCCCACCATGCGCCTGCGCTTCGAGGCCCACGACAAGGCCGCGCGCAAGGTGGCGGCGTGGCTCAACACGCGGCCCGAAATCACGCGCGTGCTGCATCCCGCCTTGCCCGACTGTCCCGGCCACGACACCTGGCTGCGCGACTTCACGGGCGCCGGCGGCCTGTTTTCGGTGCTGTTCGACGAACGCTATACGGAAGCGCAGACGGACCGCTTCATCGATGCGCTCACGCTGTTCGGCATCGGGTACAGCTGGGGCGGCGCCAACAGCCTGGCCGTCCCGTACCGGATCGCCCACATGCGCGAGAACTGGGCCGACCAGGGCATCCTGGTGCGCTTCAACATCGGCCTGGAAGACGCGGACGACCTGATCGCCGACATCGACCAGGCGTTGGCCGCCATGGGAGACCAGCCATGAGCCGCTTCTGGAGCCAGGTGGTCCACGGCCTCACGCCCTACACGCCGGGCGAGCAGGTGCGCATGCCCGACCTGATCAAGTTGAACACCAACGAAAACCCGTATGGCCCGTCGCCCAAAGCGCTAGCGGCCATGCAGGCGGCCATCGGCGACAGCCTGCGCCTGTATTCCGACCCCGGCAACGTGGCCGTCAAGGATGCGGTGGCGCGGCGCCTGGGTCTCGAGCGCGATCAGGTCTTTGTCGGTAACAGCTCGGACGAAGTGCTGGCCCATACCTTCCACGCGCTGCTCAGGCATGACCTGCCTTTGCTGTGCCCCGACATCAGCTACAGTTTTTATCCGACCTACTGCAGCCTGTACGGCATCACGGCAGTGCAGGTGCCGCTGAACGACCGCTTCGAGATCGACGTGGCCGACTACCACGTGCCGTGCGGCGCCATCATCATCGCCAACCCCAACGCACCCACCGGCATCGCGCTGCCGCTGGCGCAGATCGAGGCGCTGCTCACGGCGCACCGGGACCAGGTGGTGGTGATCGATGAGGCGTACGTGGACTTCGGCGCGGACAGCGCCAGTGCGCTGGTGGCCCGTTACGACAACCTGCTGGTGATCCAGACCCTGTCCAAATCGCGCTCGCTGGCCGGCCTGCGGGTAGGTTTCGCGGTGGGCCACCCGGACCTGATCGCGGGCCTGGAGCGCGTAAAAAACAGTTTTAACTGTTATCCGCTGGGGCAGGTGGCGCAGGCCGGCGCGGTGGCGGCCCTCGACGATGCGCAGTACATGGCGCAGACGTCCAGCGCCATCATCGCCACGCGCGCGTGGCTCACGCAGCAGATGGAAGCGCTGGGCTTCGAAGTACTGCCGTCGCAGGCCAATTTCATCTTTGCCCGCCACCCGGACCACGACGCCGCCGGCATCGCCGCTGGCCTGCGCGCACGGGCCATCCTGGTGCGCCACTTCAAACAGGCGCGCATCGACCAGTTCCTGCGTATCTCGATTGGTACGGATGCCGAGTGCGCGGCGCTGGTGGCGGCACTGAAGACCGTATTGTCCTGAACAGTCTGATATACTGTATGCAAATACAGTGTATCGGGGGCGATGATGGAATTGACGGACAAACTGGAGATCCTGGCCGATGCGGCAAAGTACGACGCATCGTGCGCCAGCAGCGGGGCGCCCAAGCGCAGTTCCATCGGCAAGGACGGCTTTGGCGCCACCACCGGCATGGGCATCTGCCACAGCTACACGCCGGACGGGCGCTGCGTCTCGCTGCTCAAGATACTGCTTACCAATTACTGCGTGTACGACTGCCAGTACTGCGTCAACCGCCGCACCTCCAACGTGCCGCGCGCGCGGTTCACGGTGGCCGAGGTGGTCAAGCTCACCAAGGATTTTTACCTCCGTAATTACATCGACGGCCTGTTTCTCAGTTCCGGCATCATCCAGTCGTCCGACTACACGATGGAGCAGCTGGTGCAGATCGCGCGCGAGCTGCGTGAGGTGCACCAGTTCCGCGGCTACATCCACCTGAAGACGATACCCGATGCCGATCCCGCGCTGATTGCCGCCGCGGGCCGCTATGCGGACCGCCTGAGCGTCAACATCGAGCTGCCCACGCAGGACAGCGTGCAAAAGCTGGCGCCCGAAAAAAGCGTCCACACCATCAAGCTGGCCATGGGCTCGATCCGCCGCAAGCTCGATGAAAAGGCGGAGGAGCCCAAATCGCCGCGCTTTGCGCCCGCCGGCCAGAGCACGCAGATGATCGTGGGCGCCGATGCCAGCGACGACCAGCAGATCCTCAAGACGGCCGAAACGCTGTACGGCAGCTACAAGCTCAAACGCGTGTACTACTCGGCCTTCAGTCCCATCCCGCAAAGCCCGAAAAGCGTGCCGCTGGCGCCGCCGCCCATGCTGCGCGAGCACCGCCTGTACCAGGCCGATTTTCTGTTGCGCAGCTACGGCTTCCAGGTCGATGAACTGCTGCCGGCCACCGGCAACCTGGCGCTCGACATCGATCCCAAGCTGGCGTGGGCGCTGGACAACCGCGAGCATTTTCCGATGGACCTCAATCGCGCTGAGCCGCACATGATCGCCCGCGTGCCGGGCATCGGCCTGCGCAACGCCCAGCGCATCGTCGACCTGCGGCGCCTGCGCCAGGTGCGCTACGCCGACCTCACGCGCCTGAAGTGCAGCATGAAGAAAATCTCGCCCTTTATTATTACGGCCGACTATTTTCCGACCAACGACGCCGGCCCGTCCGAGCACCTGCGCCGCGCCATGGCCGACGCCGTGGCGCCGCAGCAGATGAATCTCTGGCCGGAGCTGCAGGCGGCATGACGCGGCGGGTGGTCCTGTCGTTCGCCGAATGGCGCACCGCTGCGCGCGATCTCGTGGCGCGCCAGATTGCGCCCGAATTTGTCGAGTGGGTGTCCGAGGCCGAGGACGGCGACCTGTTTTCCGGCTTTGGCGCCCCTGTCGATGCCACGCCAAGCACTCCGCCGCCCGGCGTGGAGCTGCGCCTGCCGCGCCAGCTGATGGACATGCTGGAAGACGCCGCGTGCTTCAGCGCCCTTGATCGCTGGTCGTTTCTGTACAAGGTGATCTGGCGCTGGCACCTGGGCGAACGCGATGTGATGTCGCCGGCCGACGTGGACGGCGGCCGTCTGTATGCGATGGTGAAGGCGGTGCACCGGGAGCAGCACGACATGCATGCATACGTGCGCTTCCGCGAGCGCAAGGAGGAAGACGGCGCCCCGCGCTTCGTGGCCTGGTTCGAGCCCACCCACGACGTGCTGCCGCAGGTGGCGCGCCACTTCGCGCGGCGCATGGGCAGCATCACCTGGCTGATCGCCACGCCCAAGCTGGCGATATTGTGGGACGGCGCGCAGCTGATCGAGGCGCAGTCGCTGCTGCGCAGCGCGGCCGACATCGAGGATGCCGGCGAGGCGTTGTGGCTCACCTACTATCGCAGCATTTTCAATCCCGCGCGCGTCAACAGCGATCTGCTGCGCAGCCATATCCCGTCGCGGTTCTGGAAAAACCTGCCCGAGGGCGCGATCGTGCCGGCCATGGTCACTGCCGCCAACAACGGCGAGCGCCGCACCGGGCAGACCGTCACCGTGGGCCACCGCAGCGGCGCCACCACCATCCCCATATCGCCCGAACGCGCGCAGCCGCAGCGCGACGTGCCCACCACGCTCGACGAATGCCGCCGCTGCGAACTGTGGCAAAACGCCACGCAGGCGGTGGCCGGCGTGGGCCCGCAGCAGGCGCGCATCATGCTGGTCGGCGAGCAGCCGGGCGACCAGGAGGATTTGCAGGGATTGCCGTTCGTGGGCCCGGCCGGCGCCGTGCTGCAGCGGGCCATGGCGGAGGCAGGCGTGGAGCGGGACAGCATCTATCTGACCAACGCCGTCAAGCATTTCAAGTGGGAGCCGCGCGGCAAGCGCCGCCTGCACAAGACGCCCGCGCAGCGCGAAGTGGCGGCCTGCCATCACTGGCTGGAGGAAGAACTGAACAAGGTGCAGCCGGAAGTGGTGGTGGCGCTGGGCAGCACGGCGTTGAAGTCGGTGCTGCAGGATGGCAGCGTGACCATGAAAACCACGATGGACGCGCCGGTGCAGCATGGCGGGCGCTGGGTGGTCACCGTGTACCACCCGTCGTACGTGTTGCGCGCGCCGGACGAGGCAACCCGGCAGCAGGCCTACGGCACGATCGTCGACGGCCTGCGCCAGGCGTTGCGGCTGCTGCGCAGTTAGAGGGCTGCGCGGCTAGACTGCGGCCGGCTCGTTGTTATTGAGGCGCATGAAGCCGGCGATCAGCCGGTACGCTTTCCACAGCCAGGCGCCCAGCCAGATCAGGTACGCCAGCGGAATGCCGATAATGGTGGCAAACGCCAGGCCACCGACCGCCATCAGCACCACGTACCACCAGAACGAGCGGATCATCCACGTATGGTGGGTGTGCACGAAGCTGCCGGCGGTGCCGGGCCGCTGGATGTAGTTGACGATCAGCGGGATGACGGAAAACAGCCCCAGCGAAAAGAAGAAGGTAATGGCGTGCACGATGTACAGCCACCAGGCGGTGGTTTTGGCCGAACTGTCACGGCCATCGAGTATCAATTCCTGCGACATGGCGATTCCTTAAAAGTGGCAAGGTAGAGAAAAGTATAACGGAAACCGGGCCCGATTACCGTGTTTCAGCGTACTCCCGTCGCGCACAAGGTGCGGACCAGGAAGGTGGTGATGTCGGCAAACAACTGCGGCTGGATGCCGGCGCGGTCGAAGCCCGGCGGATCCTGCGACGGGTGGAATTCCGGTCGGGTCATCTCGGGCGGGAATTTGCTCATGAACGAAAAGTGCGCGGCGCCCTCGAACACCCGGTGCACGACCTGCGACCGGTCGGCCACGCCGTCGAGCACATTGTGCGCATGGCCCACCGGCGTGTTGACGTCGCGGTCGCCCGTGATCATCAGGATGGGCAGCCGCACGTCACGCAGCGCCTCCGGCAGAAACCACGCGGTGGCCGGCGCCAGCAGCACCAGCGCGCGCACCCGTGGATCGGGCGTGACCGGCACCGGCTGCGGCGGATGGGTCTTGCGTTCGTACGGTCCGGTCCACGGCTTGCCGCCGGCGACCGCCAGCGCCGTGTAGCCGCCGATGGAGTGGCCGATCACCGCCACCCGGCCTGGCGCCAGCAATGGTCCCAACGCGGGATCGTTGAAGGCGGCGTCGATCACCAGCGTTACATGGCGCGGGCGATTGGCCAGGTTGGCGGCCGTGTTGGCGCGGTTGTTGTTGTGGCGCGTGTTGCCGGGGTGGGCGGGCAGGGCGACCACGAAGCCGGCCAGCACCAGGTGCCTGGCCAGCTCGCGGTACGCCCACGGCGTGCCTGCATTGCCGTGCGAGACCACCACCAGCGGATATCGGCCCTGGCCCCCATCGGGCGTCGACGACGGTGCCGACACCGGCGCTGCATCGAGCGCCACGTCGAGCGTGTAAGGACCGAACGATTGCGCCGTTTCCACCCCCTGCGCCGGGTAGAGCAGGGCCAGGGGAATCACCGTCTGCTGTACACGATCTTCCACATCGAGCAGGCGGCAGCCACAGACGACAGACATTTCTTCTCCAGGGTTGGCATGATTTGCCCGATAGTATATAGAATACAAAGACGTTGTTCACCGCCTGTCGACAGGCTGTCAACCTGGGAGGGACTCTTGTTAAAAGCACCGATACCGCACGACGAAGCGTCGCGGCTCAATGCGCTGCGCTCCCTGAGCGTGCTCGATACGCCCGAAGAGGAGCGTTTCGACCGCCTTACCCGCATGGCGCGCCGCATGTTCCGCGTGCCCATTGCGCTGGTCAGCCTGATCGACGAAAACCGCCAGTGGTTCAAGTCCAAGGATGGACTGGACGCGTGCGAGACGCCGCGCGACATCTCGTTTTGCGGCCACGCGATCCTTTCCGACGACATTTTCCTGATCAACGACGCGCTGGCCGATCCGCGCTTTGCCGACAACCCGCTGGTGACAGGCGCGCCCCACGTGCGCTTTTACGCCGGTTGCCCGCTGCGCACGGCCGACGGCCACAAGATCGGCACGCTGTGCATCATCGATACCGTGCCGCGCGACTTCGACGAGGACGACCGCATCGCCATGCACGACCTGGCGTCGGTGGTGGAAGATGAACTGACCGCGTTCCAGACCGCCACCACCGATGAACTGACGCGCATCTCCAACCGCCGCGGTTTCCTGCTGCTGGCCCAGTACAGCCTCAATTGCTGCACGCGGCAGCAGCTGCCCGCCACGCTGGCCTTCATCGACCTCGATCACTTCAAACCCATCAACGACCGCTTCGGCCATGCGGAAGGCGACCGCGCCCTCGTGTATTTTTCGGACGCGATGCGGTGCAGCTTCCGCAGCACCGACCTGTTCGCGCGCCTGGGCGGCGACGAATTCGTGGTGCTGCTGAGCGGTGCGAGGAAGGCCGATGCCGAAGTGGTGATACGCAAATTCGCCGACGCCGTGAGCGCCCACAACGCGGAGGCGGGGCGCGGCTACGATCTGAAATTCTCGGCCGGGCTGGTGGAGTTCGAGCCTGCGTCGCATCCGGATATCGAGGCGCTGCTGGCCGACGGCGATGCGCAGATGTACGCGATCAAGGCCACCAGGCATTGAACCCGGCATGGCCCTTGTTGCGGGTCAGGCCAGCAGCGGCAGGATGCCGTCGAGCCCCACGAAGTTGAGGGCCACGCTGGCCTGCTCGCGCACGACCGGCTTGGCGCGGAACGCCACCGACATGCCGGCCACGCTCATCATCTTGAGGTCGTTAGCGCCATCGCCCATCACGATGGCCTCGCCCGGGGAAAC
>JBEVMD010000048.1:0-15215 GCA_040508835.1 Duganella sp.
AAACGATAGGCCTGCACCGCCGTTTCGGCCACGATGAAATTGTGCGCGGGCTCGCCGTCCTGCGCGCGCAGCACGTCGTCGTGCGACGCCGCCAGGTGGCCGTCGGTGCGGAAGTACAGCGTCATCTCGGCGCCCGCATCGGTGACGAAACCGGCGCGCGCCACGCCGCTGTGCAGCCAATAAATGTACTGGGTGATCTCGCCGCTGCGCTGCAGGTACTCGCCCTTGCGCACGCCCACGTGCGCCGCCAGCGGCGCGATCAGGCGTGACACCTCGTCGTACATGTCGGGAGAGACGCGAAAGCGCTGCGCGAGGACTTGCCGGTACTTTGTTCGGTGATCTAGAAATGCCTGAGTCATTGTTCCATGCGCGGCTGGATTAACCGTCGATGTTGTCATTTTAATTTTCGGTATATAAATAGCCGCAAAAACAGCGAGCAGTGTAAACCTTTTCTGAGTCGACAGTGCAAATATCATTGCGATTTAGCACACATTTTTTGCCGCGTTCGGCTACCGATAGTTCAAACTTAAACCAGTTGAAAAATCATGTTGAGCTTGCACCGTTTCGACCGTGCCGCTGCCCGGTAACTGGCCGTTTTGCTAGTCACTGCAAGGGTTCCGGTCCGGTTGTTCGCTTGCAACAGCTGTTTGCCGGGGCTGCGTTCGATTCAAAATTTTTAGCAACATTTACCAAATAATTGCGCTAGAGTGGGACTTCGGCGTTGCCGTCTGGCGGCGTGCGCGACTCAGTGGGGTGCCATCCAGTGAAGACCGTTTTTGCATACGACAAAAGTGTCAGGCAGTTGCTGGCGCCGTTCGCGCTGGCGGTCGCCGGCGCTGCGGGCACCGTGGCCGCCGGCTGGCAAGCGTGGGGATGGTATACGGTGTTGTGGGCCGCCGCGCTGCTGGCGGGGGCCGCGTGGTGCGCGCTTGCGCCGGGCGCCATGGCAGCTCGCGGCGCGGGCGGCGACTCGATGATCGCGCGCTACCTGGCGGGGCGCGACCGGTTCGGCGCGGCGGTGCTGCCCGTGTGGGGCCGCCAGATGGAAAACTCGCGCGCCCAGATGGAGGACGCCGTGGCCGACCTGGCCGGACGCTTTTCCAGCATCGTCGACAAGCTCGATAACGCGCTGCACGTCTCCAACCTCAATCAGAACGACAGCGGCGGCGAGTCGATGACCGCTGTCTTCGCGCACAGCGAGACGCAGCTGGCGTCCGTGGTGGCGTCGATGAAATCGGCCATGCAGTCCAAGCAGGCCATGCTGGGCCAGATCCGCGACCTCGAACGCTTTACGCGCGAGCTGCGCGACATGGCAGAAGGCGTGGCCAGCATCGCTGCGCAAACCAATCTGCTGGCGCTCAACGCCGCCATCGAGGCCGCGCGCGCCGGTCCCGCCGGCGCAGGATTCGCGGTGGTGGCGCAGGAAGTGCGTCACCTGTCGAGCCGCTCGGCCGAGACGGGCCGCAACATCGCCAACCGCGTGGGCCAGATCAGCGGCGCCATCCTGGCCGCCAGCCAGGCCGCCGAGCAGTCGAGCGAAGCGGAAGACCGCAGCATGCACTCCGCCGAAGACATGATCGATTCGGTGCTGGCCGACTTCCGCAAGATGACCGACGCGCTGGTGCAGTCGTCCGACCTGCTCAAGCAGGAGAGCGCCGCCATCCAGGGCGAGGTGGGCGAAGCGCTGGTGCAACTGCAGTTCCAGGACCGCGTGAGCCAGGTCATGACGCACGTGCGCGAGAACATCGAACTGATGCCGGCCGTGCTCGAGGAAAACCGCCGCCACTTCGAAGCCACGGGCGAGCTGCTGGCGCCCGACCCGGCGGCGCTGCTCGACGCTTTGAAAAGCACCTATGCCATGGCCGAGGAACACGCGGTGCACGGCGGCTCGAAACACGTGGCGCCCAAGACGGCCGACGCCGACGAGATCACCTTTTTTTGAACCGGACTTTTTGAAAACCAGCCGAGAGACAGAACATGGCAAAGACGATACTGGTGGTCGATGATTCGGCGTCCCTGCGCCAGGTGGTGGGCATCGCGCTCAAGGGCGCCGGCTACGACGTGCTCGAAGGGCGCGACGGCGCCGATGCGCTCACCAAGTGCACGGGCCAGAAGATCCATCTGGTGGTGTGCGACGTGAACATGCCCAATATGGACGGCATCACGTTTGTAAAAGAGTTCAAGAAGCTGGCCAGCTACCGCTTCACGCCCGTGATCATGCTCACCACCGAATCGCAGGAGAGCAAGAAAGAGGAGGGCAAGGCGGCCGGCGCCAAGGCGTGGGTGGTCAAGCCGTTCAAGCCCGAGGTGCTGCTGGGCGCCGTGGCCAAGCTGGTGCTGCCATGAACAGGCAATGAGCATGGACGGCGTGCACCGCATCGCCCTGGACGGCGAAGTCAATATCTACCGCGCGGCCGAGCTGCGGGTGGAAGTGCTCGATGCGCTGCGCCGTTCGCCCGTGCTCGAGATCGACCTGGCCGGCGTGACCGAACTCGATACGGCGGGACTACAGGTGCTGATGCTGGCCAAGCGCACGGCCACGCTGGAGCAGCGCGAGCTGCGCCTGCTCCACCACAGCCCGGCCGTGGTGGACATCGTCGAGATGCTGAACCTGGGCGCCTTCTTCGGCGACGCCGTATTGATCGACAGTTAAGCGAGGGGCCGCCATGAACCTGGACGATGCGCTGCAAACCTTTATCACCGAAAGCCGCGAGCTGCTCGAGGATATGGAACACGCGCTGCTCAATATCGACCTGGCAGGAGACCAGAGCGAGGCGATTGCGGCCATCTTCCGCGCCGCCCACACCATCAAGGGGTCGGCCGGGTTATTCAGCCTCGATCACATCGTCGCCTTTACCCATGTGGTGGAAAGCCTGCTCGATGCGGTGCGCGAAGGCCGCGTGGCGCTCGACGATGCGATGATCACGCTGCTGCTGTCGTGCTGCGACTATTTGTCGGGCATGACGGACGGCCTGGCGGCGGGCCGCTACGACGCCGATCCCGATACCGCGGCCGAAGGCGAGATGCTGCTGCAGGCGCTGCGCCGCCACATGGGCGATGCGGAAGGCCCGGGAGCGCTGGCGGTGCAGCCGGAGCCGGAGGTGGAGCGCATCGGCCAACAGGCCGGCGACGGCGACTGCTGGCATATCTCGCTGCGCTTCGGCCGCGGCGTGCTGCAAAACGGCATGGACCCCATCGCCTTCCTGCGCTACCTGGCCAGGCTGGGGCGCATCGCCGGCATGGCCACGGTGACGGACGCACTGCCGGCAGCCGACGACATGGATGCGGAGCTGTGCTACCTCGGTTTCGAGATCGCCTTCGACAGCACGGCGGACCGCGAGGCGATCCTGGGCGTGTTCGAATTCGTGCAGGACGACTGCGAGATCCGCCTGGTGCCGCCGCGCAGCAAGGTGTCGCAGTACGTGGAGCTGATCCGCGCGCTGCCGGAAAATCCCGCGCGCCTGGGCGAAATGCTGGTCCTGTGCGGCAGCGTGACGGCGGCGGAACTGGCCGACGCGCTGGCGCGGCAGTCGCAGCCGGACACCGTCAACGACGATGCGCAAGCGTCGCCGCCGCGCCTGGGCGCCATCCTGGTCGACGCCGGCCAGGTGGCGCCCGTGGTGGTGGAAGCGGCGCTGCACAAGCAGAAGCAGGTGGTGGAGCAAAAGGCGCAGGAAAGCCGCTCGATCCGGGTGGATTCCGACAAGCTCGATCGGCTGATCGATCTGGTGGGAGAATTGATCATCGCCGGCGCGCGCGCCAACGTGATCGGCCAGCACCTGCACAATACCGACCTGCAGGAAGTCACGTCCACCCTGTCCGGACTGGTGGAGGACGTGCGCGACGCCGCACTCGACCTGCGCATGGTCAAAATCGGCGCCACGTTCAACCGCTTCCAGCGCGTGGTGCACGACGTGGCGCGGGAACTGGGCAAGGACATCGGCCTGACCGTGGAAGGCGAGGATGCGGAACTGGACAAGACGGTGGTGGAAAAAATCGGCGATCCGCTGATGCACCTGGTGCGCAATGCGATGGACCACGGCATCGAGCCGGCCGATGTGCGCGTGGCCGCCGGCAAGCCGGCCAAGGGGATGATCAGGTTGAACGCGTTCCACGAGTCGGGCAGCATCGTGATCCAGGTGAGCGACGACGGGGGCGGCCTGCGCAAGGACAAAATCCTGGCCAAGGCCATCGAGCGCGGGCTGGTGGACCCCGAGCGCAAGCTCACCGACAGCGAAATCTACAACCTGATCTTCGAAGCGGGGTTTTCCACCGCCGATAAGATCACCAACCTGTCCGGGCGCGGGGTGGGCATGGATGTGGTCAAGCGTAATATCACGGCGCTGCGCGGCAGCGTGGACGTGACCAGCCGCGAAGGCGAGGGCGCCACGGTCACCGTGCGCCTGCCGCTCACGCTGGCCATCATCGACGGCTTCCTGGTGCAGGTGGGGACGTCGGTATTCGTGATCCCGCTCGACACCATCGAGGAGTGCATCGAGTTCGCCGCCGAACCGGGACAGGACTACAGCAACCTGCGCGGACAGGTGCTGCCGTTCATCCGCCTGCGGTCGCTGTTCCAACTGGACGGCGCACCGGCGCGGCGCGAGAGCATCGTGGTGCTCCGCTTCGGCAAGGTGCGCGCGGGACTGGTGGTCGATACGCTGCTGGGCGAATTTCAGACCGTGATCAAGCCGCTCAGCCCCATCTTCAGCGAAGTGCGCTGCATCAGCGGCTCCACCATTCTGGGCAGCGGCGACGTGGCGCTGATCCTCGACGTGGGCGCCGTGCTGCAGGCGGTGGAAGGCCGCAGCGCCCTCATTCCGGCGCTGGCCGCCTAGAACGGGAGACATGGCCATGATGCATACGGCAATCGATGGGTACGCGGGCGCGGGCGTCGATATCGACGCCGCGCTGCCCGGCCAGTTCCTCACCTTCATGCTGGGCGAGGAGCAGTTCGCCGTCGGCATCCTGCACATCAAGGAGATCATCGAATACGCGGGCATGGCCGCCGTGCCCATGATGCCCGACTGCGTGCGCGGCGTGATCAACCTGCGCGGCGCGGTGGTGCCGGTGATCGACCTGTCGGCGCGGTTCGGGCGCGGCGTGGCCGCCATCGGCAAGCGCACGTCCATCATCATCGCCGAAATCGACGATGAAGCAAACGGCGGCAAGCAGGTACTGGGCATGCTGGTGGACGCCGTCAACGCGGTGGTGGAAATCGAGCACGCCCACATCGAGCAGGCGCCGTCGTTCGGCACCCGGGTGCGGCCCGACTTCATCGCCGGCATCGGCAAGTGCAACGGCAGGTTCGTGGTACTGCTGGCGCTCGCGCGCGTGCTGTCCATCGTCGAGGTGGTGGAAATGTCGCGCGATGGCGCAGGCGGTGCCGGCATCCAGCACGGCATGCCGGCGTAGCGGTGGCCCATGTCCGCAGCATCCCTGACCGACCGCGAATTTTCCCAGTTCCAGCGCTTTATCTACGACGCGGCGGGCATCACCATGTCCAACGGCAAACAGGCACTGGTGAGCGGACGGCTGGCCAAGCGGCTGGCGCACCACCGGCTGGCCAACTATGGCGACTATCTGCAGCTGCTGCACAGCCGCCGCGATCCGGCCGAACTGCAGATCGCGGTGGACCTGCTGACCACCAACGAGACCTATTTTTTCCGCGAACCGAAGCACTTCAACCTGCTGCGCGAACTGGCGATACGGCACGTCGGGGATGCCCGCGAAAAAGGCCGGGCGCTGCGCGTGTGGAGCGCGGCCAGTTCCAGCGGCGAGGAGGCGTACAGCATTGCCATGGTGCTGGCGGACGTGTGCGGCAACGGACCGGGGCACGCGCCGTGGGAGGTGCTGGGCACCGATATCAGCACCCGCATGCTGCAACGCGCGCGCAACGGCCACTATCCGACCGAGCGCGCCAGCCAGATGCCGCACGATTATCTCAAGCGCTTTTGCCTGCGGGGGCAGGGCAGCGAGGAAGGCACCATGCTGATCGACCGCGCGCTGCGCCAGCGCGTGCAGTTCCAGCACGTGAACCTGAACGAACCGCTGCCCAAGCTGGGCGTGTTCGATGTGATCTTCCTGCGCAATGTCATGATATATTTTAATCTCGATACCAAGCGCCAGGTGGTGGCGCGCCTGCTTGCGCAGCTGCGGCCCGGCGGCCATTTACTGATCGGGCACTCGGAAACCCTGAACGACATCAACGACACGCTGTCGGTGGTGGCGCCGTCGATCTACCGTAAGGACAAACAATGAGCGGTATCAAGGTCATGATCGTCGACGATTCGGCCGTGGTGCGGCAGGTGCTGAGCGGCCTGCTCAACGCCGCGCCGGGCATCACCGTCACCTACGCCGTGGCCAACCCGCTGCTGGCAATGGAACGCATGAAGATGCAGTGGCCCGACGTGATCGTGCTCGATGTGGAAATGCCCAAGATGGACGGCATCTCGTTCCTGCGCAAGATCATGGCCGAGCGGCCCACGCCGGTGGTGATCTGCTCCACGCTCACCGAGCGCGGCGCCCAGACGTCGGTGGAAGCGCTCACCGCCGGCGCGGTGGCCGTGATCACCAAGCCGCGCCTGGACCTCAAGCAGTTTTTATACGACAGCGCGGACGAACTGGTGTCGGCCGTGCGCACCGCTGCCGGCGCCCACGTGGTCGAACCCGTGCATCACCAGCCCGTGCGCCGCGAGACCGTGCCCCATGCGCCGCCGGTGGTGACGGCCAAGTTCAACGCCGACGCCATCCTGCCGCCCGCCGATGCCCGCCCGATGACCGCCACCACGGAGCGGATCGTGGCGATCGGCACATCCACCGGCGGCACCCAGGCGCTCGAAGAGGTGCTGACGGCGCTGCCGCGCGTGGCGCCCGGCATCGTGGTGGTGCAGCACATGCCCGAAAAGTTCACCGCCGCCTTTGCCGCGCGCCTGGACAGCGTGTGCGAAGTGCGCGTGAAGGAAGCGGCCAACAACGACCGCGTGCTGCAGGGGCAGGTGCTGATTGCACCTGGCGGCAAGCACATGCTCCTGCGCCGCAACGGCGCCCAGTATTTCGTGGAAGTGGTGGACGGGCCGCTGGTCAACCGCCACCGGCCGTCGGTCGATGTGCTGTTCCGCTCCGCCGCGCGCGCGGCCGGCGCCAATGCGCTGGGCGTGATCATGACGGGCATGGGCGACGACGGCGCGGCCGGCCTGCTGGAGATGCTCAACGCCGGCGCGCGCACGGTGGCGCAGGACGAAGCGTCGTGCGTGGTGTACGGCATGCCCAAGGAAGCGGTCAAGCGCGGCGCGGTGGAAAAATCGGTGCCGCTCAACGCGATCTACCGCGAGATTTTGCAGCAGCTGGGGTGAAGCAGCCACCCGTGCGACGCATGCCGTACTGCCTGGGGTCTGACCGCGTACGGGGTCAGACCCCCGCCCTGGCGCTGCGGGGTCAGGGCTTGACGAACTTGAGCGTCATGCGGTCGCTCTCGCCGATTGCCTGGTACTTGGCGCGGTCTTCGTCCTTGTTGGTGTAGGTTGGCGGCAGCGCCCACACGCCGCCTTTATGGTCGGCCGTGTCCTTGGGATTGGCGTTCACTTCCGACTTCGCGGCCAGCTTGAAGCCGGCCGCTTCGGCCAGGCCGATCACGTATTTTTCATGCATATAGCCGGTGCTGGCCGTATCGTCCTGCTTCTGGCTGGCCGGCAGGCGGTGCTCCACCACGCCGAACACGCCGCCCGGTTTCAGGCTCGCGTACACGCTGGCAAACAGCGTTTTCAGATTGTCGGGTCCCGATGGGATCCAGTTATGGATGTTGCGGAAGGTGAGCACCATGTCCACGCTGTTATTTGGTGCGAATTCATATTTGCGCGGCGGCGAGAACACGCCCAGCGCCACCTTGTTGTACACGGCCGGATTGGCGTTCAGGCGCGCCATGAAGCGCTCGGCGCCCTTGCGTTCGCGCTCGTCGGGTGCTGCCAGGTCGTTCCCGGCGGCGATCAGTTTGCCGCGCTCGCGCAGGTACGGCGCCAGGATCTCGGTGTACCAGCCGGCGCCCGGCGCCAGCTCCACCACCGTCATGTTGGGACGGATGCCGAAGAAGGTCAGCGTTTCGTACGGATGGCGGTAAGCGTCGCGCTGCACATTGGCGGGTGTGCGCGAGGTGGCGGCGATGGCGGCTTTCAGCTGCGCGTCCTCGGCCTGCGCGTGAGCGCCGGTGGCAGCGAACAGCGTGGTGCAGGCCAGAGCGGCCACGAGGTAATTCTTCATACGCGATCTCCTGAGGTTTCGATGGCGGCGCCGGTCGGCCACCCTGCGCGATCATGGGCGAGGACCGCACGCAGGTCAAGCGAATCGGCGCGCACCGCCGGCCCTGTGTAACACAGTGTATCGCTGTGGCAGATGGCATACATATTGCTATCCCTTTTGATAGTCAGACGCTAATATTGTCGTTCTGTTGCCCAGGGCGGCTGGCCCGAATCATTGCTTCACTTTGGAGATACGATGGAACGACGAGCATTTATCAATGTTGGTGGTCTGGCCCTGGGAACGATGCTGTTGCCCGCCTTCGGACGCGCGATTGCGGCCGAAGAGCTGCTCAACCCTGTCGCCCTGCAGTTCAAGAAAATGCTGGCCGATACCGCGATGACGGCGGCCACCCAGGCCGGCGCCAGCTACTGCGACGTGCGCGTGGGCCGCTACCTGAACCAGTTCCTCACCACCCGCGACCTGAATATCGAAAACGTGGTCAACACCGAATCGGCCGGCGTGGGCGTACGCGTGATCGCCGGCGGCGCCTACGGCTTTGCGGCCACCAACGACATGACGCCCGACGGCGTGGCCGGCGCGGCGCGCCAGGCCGTGGCCATCGCGCGCGCCAACGCCAAGCTGCAGACGGAACCCGTGGTGCTGGCGCCGGTGAAGGGCGTGGGCGAAGTGGCGTGGGCCACGCCGATCGTCAAGGACTGGCGCAAGGTGCCGATCAAGGAGAAGGCCGAGCTGCTGATCGCCGCCAACAAGGCGGGCATGGACGGCGGCGCGAGCTTCATGCAGTCGATGCTGTTCCAGGTGAACCAGCAGAAGTATTTTGCGTCCACCGACGGCTCGTACATCGACCAGGACGTGCACCGCCTGTGGATGCCCGTGTATGCCACGGCCGTGGACCAGAAGAGCAACAAATTCCGCACCCGCCAGGGCCTGTCCGCGCCCGTGGGCATGGGCTACGAATACCTCGATGCGCGTCCCGAGCACAAGGTGAAGGCGGCCGGCGGCGTGACCACGCTGTACACCAAATCGTATGACCTGATCGAGGACGCGCGCGCGGCCGGCAAACAGGCCAGGCAAAAGCTCACTGCCAAGTCGGTGGAGCCGGGCAAGTACGACCTGGTGCTGTCGCCCGAACACCTGTGGCTGACCATCCACGAATCGGTGGGCCACCCGACCGAACTCGATCGTGTGCTCGGTTACGAAGCCAATTACGCGGGCACCAGCTTTGCCACGCTCGATAAATGGCAAAGCAAAAAATTCAAGTACGGCTCGGACCTGGTGAACATCGTGGCCGACAAGACCACGCCAGGCTCGCTGGCCAACGTCGGTTACGACGACGAAGGCGTGGCGTGCAAGCGCTGGGACATCATCAAGGACGGCATCCTGGTCAACTACCAGGCCACGCGCGACCAGGCGGCCATCATCGGCGAGAAGGAGTCGCACGGCTGCTCGTACGCGGACAACTGGAGCAGCGTGCAGTTCCAGCGCATGCCCAACGTGTCGCTCGCCGCTGGCAAGAAGCCGCTGACGCCGGACGAGATGATCAAGGACGTCAAGAAGGGCATTTACATCGTGGGCGACGGCTCGTTCTCGATCGACCAGCAGCGCTACAACTTCCAGTTCGGCGGCCAGCTGTTTTACGAGATCAAGAACGGCAAGATCGGCCAGATGCTCGAAGACGTGGCGTACCAGTCCAACACGCAGGAATTCTGGAACGCGTGCACCGCCATGTGCGATGAACGCGACTGGCGCATGGGCGGCTCTTTCTTCGACGGCAAAGGGCAGCCGTCGCAGGTGTCGGTGGTGTCGCACGGCGCCAGTACCACCCGTTTTAATGGGATTAACGTCATCAACACCGCCCGAAAAATAGGCTGATCCGGAGACGCCACACGATGAAAAATCTAAACCAGGACGACGCCAAGCGTCTCTGCGACAAGGTACTGTCGCTCACCAAGGCCGACCAGTGCGAAGTCAATCTCACGTCGAGCCGCAAGGGCAATATCCGCTATGCGCGCAACGCCGTCTCCACCGCTGGCCTGATCGAAGATACGCAGCTGGCGATTGCCGTCGCCTTCGGCAAGAAGCAGGGCGTCGCCACCATCAATGAACTCGACGACAAGGCCATCGAACGCGCGGTGCGCCGCGCCGAGGAACTGGCGCGCCTGGCGCCCGACAACCCCGAATTCATGCCCACGCCGGCAAAACAGCAGTACAAGGCCAGCGAGACCTTCTTCCAGAAGACCGCCGACATCGACCCCGAATTCCGCGCCCAGGTGGCGGCGTACAGCATCGAAAACAGCCGCAAGAACAAGCTGGTGTCGGCGGGCTTTTTCTCCGACAGCACCAGGCTGACGGCAGTGGCCAACTCCAACGGCATCTTCGGCTTCCAGCGCGACACGGGCCTCGATTTCACGGTCACCGTGCGCACCGAGGATGGCCGCGGCTCCGGCTGGGCCAAGCGCAGCGTGGGCGACGCTGCCAGGTTCGATCCGCGCGAAGCGTCCAACGTGGCCATCGAAAAGGCGCTGCGGTCGGTGGAAGCGAAGGCGCTGGAACCGGGCCGCTACACGGTGGTGCTGGAGCCGGCGGCCACCTCCGACATCCTGGCCTATATGTTCAATGACTTCGGTGCGCGCGAGGCCGACGAGGGCCGCAGCTTCCTGTCCAAAAAGGGCGGCGGCAACCGGGTAGGCGAAAAACTGTACGACGAGCAGGTGAACGTGTGGACCGATCCGTGGAATGCCGACGTGGCCGTGCTGCCGTGGGACGCCGGCTCGATGCTGGCGCGCGAACGCCAGGACCTGATCAAGAACGGCCGCATCGCCAACCTCAATTATTCGCAGTATTGGGCCAAGAAGCAGGGCCAGCGCGCGGTGGGCACACCGGGCAACATCATCATGGCCGGCACCAGCAAATCGACCGAGGAGCTGATTGCGAACACCAAGAAGGGCGTGCTGGTCACGCGTACCTGGTATATCCGCATGGTCGATCCGCAGTCGGTAGCGCTCACGGGCCTCACGCGCGACGGCACGTTTTATATCGAGAACGGCAAGATCAAGCACCCGATCAAGAACTTCCGCTTTAACGAAAGCCCGGTGGCGATGTTGAACAACATCGATGAACTGGGCCGGCCGGAGATTCTGTCGGGCGACGAGTCGGAGTACCAGCTGCTGGTGCCCGCCATGCGCGTGCGCGATTTCAATTTCACGTCGCTGTCGGACGCGGTGTAGCGTCCATCCCAGGCGTCAAATCCGTCACTCCCGCGCAGGCGGGAGTCCGTGCTGAGCGTACTAGCCAGCGATGCATTGGATTCCCGCCTGCGCGGGAATGACGATCCAACGGTCTTTTGGAGTAAAAGTGGAACGACGTTCATTCTTAAAGGTCAGCGCTGCCGCCGGCGGCGGCTTGCTGATCCCCGTCTTCGGTCACGCCATTGCGGCCGAAGAGCTGCTCAACCCGATGGCCGTGCAGTTCAAGAAGTCGCTGGCCGACGCCGCCCTCAACGCGGCCACCAAGGCCGGCGCCAGCTACTGCGACGTGCGCATCGGCCGCTATCTGAACCAGTTCATCACCACGCGCGACCTTAACGTGGAGGACATCGTCAACACCGAATCGTCCGGCGTGGGCGTGCGCGTGATCGCCGGTGGCGCCTACGGTTTCTGCTCCACCAACGTGATGACGCTCGACTCGGTGGCCGATGCGGCGCGCCAGGCCGTGGCCATTGCGCGCGCCAACGCCAGGCTGCAGACGGAACCCGTGGTGCTGGCGCCCGTCAAGGGCGTGGGCGAGGTGGCGTGGGCCACGCCGTTCATCAAGGACTGGCGCACGGTGCCCATCAAGGAAAAGGCCGAGCTGCTGATCGCCGCCAACAAGGCGGGGCTCGATGCGGGCGCCAACTTCATGCAGGCCAACCTGTTCCAGGTGAACCAGCAGAAGTACTTCGCGTCCACCGACGGTTCGTACATCGACCAGGACCTGCACCGACTGTGGTCGCCGTTTACCGCCACGGCCGTGGACAAGGCCAGCAACCGGTTCCGCACCCGCGACGGCCTGTCGTCGCCAGCTGCCATGGGCTATGAATTCTTCGACGCCAAGCCGGAGCACAAGCTCAAGGCCGCCGGCGGCGTGACCACGCTGTACCACGGCGCGTATGACCTGATCGAGGATGCGCGCGCGGCCGGCCGCCAGGCTCGGGAAAAGCTGACGGCCAAGTCGGTCGCGCCGGGCAAGTACGACCTGGTGCTGTCGCCCGAACACCTGTTCCTGACCATCCACGAGTCGGTGGGCCACGCCACGGAGCTCGACCGCGTGCTCGGTTACGAAGCCAATTACGCCGGCACCAGCTTTGCCACGCTCGATAAATGGCAAAGCAAAAAATTCAAGTATGGCTCCGACATCGTCAATTTTATTGCGGACCGCACCACGGCCGGTTCGCTCGGCTGCGTGGGCTACGACGACGAGGGCGTGCCCGCCAAGCGCTGGGACATCATCAAGGACGGCATCCTGGTCAACTACCAGGCCACGCGCGACCAGGCCCACGTCATCGGCGAAAAGGAATCGCATGGCTGCTCGTACGCGGACAGCTGGAGCAGCGTGCAGTTCCAGCGCATGCCCAATGTGTCGCTGGCGGCGGGCAAGCAGCAGCTCACGCCCGACCAGATGATCAAGGACGTCAAGAAGGGCATCTACATCCTGGGGCGCGGTTCGTTCTCGATCGACCAGCAGCGCTACAACTTCCAGTTCGGCGGCCAGCTGTATTACGAGATCAGGGACGGCAAAATCGGCAACCAGCTCGAAGACGTGGCCTACCAGTCCAACACCCAGGAATTCTGGAACGCCTGCACGGCGCTGTGCGATGCACGCGACTGGCGCATGGGCGGTTCCTTCTTCGACGGCAAAGGGCAACCGAGCCAGGTAAGCGCCGTGTCGCACGGTTCGCCCACCACGCGCTTCAACGGCATCAATGTGATCAACACCGCACGCAAAATAGGATAAACGATGAAGATGCTCACGCAAGACGAAGCAAAACACATTTGCGACAAGGTGATGGCGCTGTCCAGGGCCGACGAATGCCGCGTGCAGATATCGGGCAACCGGCGCGGCAACGTGCGCTATGCGCGCAACAGCGTGTCCACCGCAGGCCTGGTGCAGAACACCCAGCTGACGGTCAGCGTCGCCTTTGGCAAGCGCCAGGGCACGGCGTCGGTCAACGAGTTCGATGACAAGTCGCTGGAAAAGGCCGTGCGCCGCGCCGAGGAAGTGGCGCGCCTGGCGCCGGAAAATCCGGAGTTCCTGCCAGCGGTGAAAAACCAGATCTACAAAAGCTCGGCCACGTTCAGCGCGGCCACGGCCGCCATCGATCCCGAGTACCGCGCCGAAGTGGCGGCGGCCAGCATCAACCTGGCCCGTAAAAAAGGCCTGGTGGCGGCGGGCTTCTTCAGCGACAGCAGCGGTTTCGAAACGATCGCCAATTCGAACGGCGTATTCGGCTACCAAACCCTGACCAACCTGGGTTTTACGGTGACCACCCGTACCGAGGATGGACTGGGCTCGGGCTGGGTCACGCGGTCCGCCACCGATGCGGGCAAGTTCGACGCGCGCGAAGCATCCGAGATCGCCATCGAAAAGGCGCTGAACTCCGTCAATGCGAAAGCCATCGAGCCGGGTCGCTACACGGTGATCCTGGAGCCGGCCGCCACGTCGGAAATCATCGGCCGCATGTTCGGCGCATTCGATGCGCGCCAGGCCGACGAAGGCCGCAGCTTCCTGTCCAAAAAGGGCGGCGGTAATCGTCTGGGCGAAAAGCTGTTCGACGAACAGGTGAACCTGTGGGCCGATCCGTGGAATGCGGACGTGCCGGTGCTGGGCTGGGACAACGCGTCGATGCTGGCGCGCGAGCGCACCGACGTGATCAAGGGCGGCAAGATCGCCTCGCTCGACTACACCCCGTACTGGGCCGAGAAGCAGGGCAAGCGGGCCATGGGCCGTCACGGCAACATGATCATGGCGGGCGGCGGCAAGTCCACCGAGGAGCTGATCGCGTCCACCAAGAAGGGCGTGCTGGTCACGCGCACCTGGTATATCCGCATGGTCGATCCGCAGTCGCTGCTGCTGACGGGCCTCACGCGTGACGGCACCTTCTACATCGAGAACGGCAAGATCAAGCATCCGATCAAGAACTTCCGCTTCAACGAAAGCCCGGTGTCGATGCTGAACAATATCGATGAACTGGGCAAGCCGGTGGTGATCGGCGGCGACGAAGTGCGCTACCAGATGATGATCCCGCCGATGAAGGTGCGCGACTTTAACTTCACGTCGCTGTCGGACGCGGTGTAAGGCGGAACGGCGCCCGTGGCCTACGACTTTTACTTCACCCGCCTGACTTACGAGTCGGGCGACTGGGACGTGGACGTGCGCATGCCGAGCAACGTGCTCAATTCGCTGGTCGAGTACACGACCCTGCGCGTCGATCCCGTGGAGCGCATCGTGGCGCTGTCCGACGCCAAGATGCTGGAGGCGCCGTTCTGCTATTTTGCCGGCCACAAGCTGGTGCAGTTCACGGCGGCCGAACGCAAAAACCTGGAGCGTTACATCAAGGGCGGCGGCTTCCTGTTCGTGGACGACTGCAACCACGATATCGACGGGCTGTTTGCGAAATCGTTCGAGGCTGAAATCGCCCGCATCTTCGGGCCGAAGGCGCTGCACAAGATCCCCAACAACCATCCGATCTATTCGAGCTTCTTCAAGTTTGAAGATGGCCCGCCGAATACGGCAGTGGAGCTGAACGGCTGGGGCGACGATCTGGTGCACGACTACCTGAAGGCGATTGAGGTGGGCGGCCGCGTGCGGCTTTTGTACAGTAACAAGGACTACGGCTGCGAGTGGGATTACGACTTCCGCAACAAGCGCTTTCTGGCGGTCGACAATACCCGCTTTGCGGTCAATATCATTCAATATGCGTT
>JBEVMD010000075.1:0-8769 GCA_040508835.1 Duganella sp.
ACCTGGTCGATGGCCTGTCCAAGCTCGATAAAATCGAATTCCAGAGCCAGATCGAAGCGCAGGCGGAAAACTTCCGCAAGATGCTGCTGGCCATGGCGTCCGACGTGCGGGTGATCCTGATCAAGCTGGCCGACCGCCTGCACAATATGCGCACCATGGAAGTCATGGCGCCCAACAAGAAGGCCCGCATCTCGCGCGAGACCATGGAAGTGTACGTGCCCATCGCGCACCGCCTGGGCCTGAACAATATCTACCGCGAGCTGCAGGACCTGTCGTTCTCGCACCTGTATCCGATGCGCTATCGCACGCTGGCCAAGGCCGTCAAGGCGGCGCGCGGCAACCGGCGCGAGGTCGTGACCAAGATCCTGGAATCGGTCAAGAACACGCTGGCCGTGGCCGGCATCGAGGCCGAAGTGTATGGCCGCGAAAAGACGCTGTTCGGCATCTATAAAAAGATGCGCAACAAGCACCTGTCGTTCTCGCAGGTGCTGGACGTGTACGGCTTCCGCGTGGTGGTCGATACCTTCCCCAACTGCTACGTTGCGCTGGGCACGCTGCACTCGCTGTACAAGCCGATGCCGGGCAAGTTCAAGGACTATATTGCGATCCGCAAGCTCAACGGCTACCAGTCGCTGCATACGACGCTGATCGGCCCGTACGGCACGCCGGTCGAGTTCCAGATCCGCACCCAGGAAATGCATCGCACCGCCGAGTCCGGCGTGGCGGCGCACTGGCTGTACAAGAGCGCCGATTCGAACATGACGGACATGCAGCAACGCACCCATGCGTGGCTGCAGTCGCTGCTCGACATCCAGCAGCAGACCGGCGACTCGGCCGAATTCCTCGAACACGTGAAGGTCGACCTGTTCCCCGACTCGGTGTACGTGTTCACGCCCAAGTCGAAGATCATCGCCCTGCCGCGCGGCGCCACGCCGATCGACTTCGCGTATTCGATTCACACCGGCATTGGCGACCACACGGTGTCGGTGATGATCAACCACGAGCCCGCTTCGCTGCGCACCGAGCTGCGCAACGGCGACATCGTCGAGATCGTCACCGACGACAATTCGCGGCCGAGCCCGAGCTGGCTGTCGTTCGTGCGCACCGGTAAGGCGCGCTCGGCGATCCGCCACCACCTGCGCACGATTAACCTGCCCGAGTCGATCACGCTGGGCGAGCAGCTGCTGTCGCAGGCGCTGACGTCGCTGGGCCTGCCGCCGGTGCTGGAAGACCACCTGACCGAACGCCTGCTCAACGAATCGAGCGCCAAGTCGCTCGACGAACTGTATGCCGACATCGGCATCGGCAAGCGCATGGCGGCGCTGGTGGCGCGCCACATCTTCGGCCTGCGCGGCGGCGAATCGGCCAGCGCGCCCATCGACCACAACAGCGCTACCGAACTCGATCCGGTCACCATCTGCGGCAGCGAAGGCGTGTCGGTGCAACTGGCGCCGTGCTGCCTGCCGATTCCCGGCGACTCCATCATCGGCCAGCTGCGCCGCGACCAGGGCCTGCTGGTGCACACCAACGACTGCACCGTGGCCAAGCGCCAGAAGATCAAGGAACCGGACCGCTGGATTGCCGTCAAATGGGGCACCGAACTGAATCGCCGTTTCGACTGCCGCATCAAGCTCCTGATCAACAACGAAAAAGGCATCCTGGCGCGCGTGGCGGCCGAGATCGGCGAATCGGACGCCAACATCACCTATGTCGGCATGGACGAGGACAAGGACAACGTGCTGCACCAGCTGCGCTTTACCATCCAGGTCAAGGACCGCGTGCACCTGGCCGGCCTGCTGCGCAACGTGCGGCGGGTGGCGGGCGTCAACCGCATCCTGCGCGAGCGCAGTTGAATTGCGCTGAGCTGAGCTGAGCTGTTTAGGCTCAGACTCCCGGCTGCCAGGTCCGCTTACGCCTGCGCTGGCGCCGGGTAGCTGACTTCCAGGATTTCCAGTTCATCGACGCCGTGCGGCGCCTGGAACGTCACCACGTCCCCTTCGCGCGCCTTGGTCAGCGCCCGCGCCACGGGCGCCACCCAGCTGATCTTGCCGTTGAGCGGGTCGAGTTCGTCGATGCCCACGATGGTGATGGTGCGTTCTGCACCGTGCTGGTCGCAGTAGGTGACGGTGGCGCCGAAAAATATCTGGTCGCTGCCGTGGTGGACGCTGGGATCGACGATGGCCGCCGAGTCCATTCGCTTGGTGAGAAAACGGATGCGGCGGTCGATTTCGCGCAGGCGCTTCTTGCCGTAGATATAGTCGCCGTTTTCCGAACGGTCGCCATTCGATGCCGCCCAGTGCACGATGCGCACCACTTCCGGCCGGTCGACGTCGATCAGCTGCAACAGCTCATTCTTGATGCGCTGGTAGCCCTCGGGGCGGATGTAGTTCTTGGCGCCGGCCGGGATGGCCAGCGCCAGCGCGGCGGCTTCCTCGTCGTCGTCCCCGTCCGATTCTTTGACAAATGCTTTATTCATGCGTCCTATTGTACCTGCCCGCTTTTCCGCAAACGTTTTCTTTCACGTATCATGCTGTCAGAAAAACCATTTGAGGCACGATGAAACATTTGCGACGCTTGCACCGCTGGCTGTTCGCGCCGCTGGTGTACCTGGCGGCGCTGTTGCTGCTGCTGGAAGACTGGTTGTGGGACTACGGCGCAGCGCTGATGCGCAAACTCACGGCGTGGCCGCCGCTGGCCCGGCTCGAAGGCTGGATTTGCCGGCTGGGGCCGTATGCGGCGCTGGTGCTGCTGGTGTTTCCGGCGGTTTTGCTTTTCCCCGTCAAGCTGCTGGCGCTATGGGCCATCGGCAACGGCCATGCGCTGCTGGGCCTGGTTGTGATCGTGCTGGCCAAGGTGTCGGGCGCCGCTGCCGTGGCGCGCCTGTACCTGCTGACGCGGCCGGTGCTGATGACCATCGTCTGGTTTGCCACATTGCTGGGCTGGTTTCTGGCGCTCAAGGAACGCTGGATCGCGCGCCTGCGCGCCACCACCGCCTGGCAGCAAGTCACCGCGCTGGCCGACCGGGTGCGCCACTGGCGCCAGCATGCCCAACTCGGTCCGCGCAGCTGGACCGGGCGCTTCCGCCGCCTGCTGCGGCGCTTCCGGGCCCGCTGGCGCGGCTGACCTCCCTGACCACCGACTTTCCCCATATATATGAGCGCAGCTTCCCCCACCCCGCCCGACCTGGCCGCCCAGCTTGAAGAAGTACGGGCCCGCTTCGACGCCATCGTCTCCAACACGCCGGGCCTGGTGTACCAGTTCGAACGCCGGGCCGATGGCGCGGTGGCATTCCCCTACCTGAGCGACGGCTGCCAGGCGTTGCTGGGCCTGGCGCCGGTCGAATTGCGTGGCGCGCCCGACCGTTTTCTGAACCTGATTCTGATCGACGACCGCGGCTCGTACCTGGACGCCATGCAGGCGTCGGCCACGGCATTGACAAGCTGGAACTGGGAAGGCCGCATCTGGGTCGATGCGTGGAAGGATGTCAAATGGATCAACCTGCGCGCCACCCCGCACGCACTGGCCGACGGCGCGGTGCGCTGGGACGGCATGATGACCAACATCACCGAAAGCAAGCAGGAGCAGCAGGAGGTGCGGCGGTCGCGCGCGCGGCTGGCCGAATTGAGTGCGCATACCGACCGCGTCAAGGAACAGGAGCGCACCCGCATCGCCCGCGAAATCCACGACGAGCTCGGTGGCAACCTGACCGCCATCAAGATGGCGCTGGCCATGCTGGCGGCGCGCCTGGAGGGCCACGATCCGCTGCTGCGCGAGCGCACCGACTACCTCGACTCGCTGGTGGACCGCACCATCGACGCCGTGCACCGCATCTCGCTGGACCTGCGCCCCGCCCTGCTCGACCTGGGCCTGGTGGCCGCGCTGGAGTGGCAGGTGCGCGAGTTCGACAAGCAGGCGGGCATCGACACCGCGTTCAGCTACAACCAGCGCGACATGGGCCTCGACGAGGACCAGTCCACAGCGCTGTTCCGCATTGCCCAGGAGGCGCTGACCAATATCGCCAAGCACGCCGAAGCGTCGCGCGTGAGCGTCAAGCTGGCGCGGCTGCGCCATTACGTGAGCCTGAAAATCACCGACGACGGCCGCGGCATCCGCCAGGCGGACCGCGCCAAGCCGGCGTCGTTCGGCCTGCGCGGCATGGTGGAACGCACGCGCGCGCTCGGCGGCACGCTCACCCTCAGCCACGCCCCCGGCGGCGGGACTGTGGTGGCAATCAAGATTCGTCATGAAAGCCCGGGAGAAGCGGTCGCCGGCGGGGCTACAATAGCGGGAAAGTAACGCATCCCGACACGCCACAGAGCGTTAGCCCGAAAACAGAGAAGAAATACACATGAGCGAAAAAGCCATCATCAAGGTCTTCATTGCCGACGACCATGCCATCGTGCGCGAAGGCTTGAAGCAAATCCTGGCCGAAACGCGCGACATCATCGTGGCCGGCGAAGCGGAAAACGGCCTGGAGGCGATCAAGCTGTTCCGCAAGTCCGATTGCCAGGTGCTGCTGCTGGACATTTCCATGCCCGACCGCAGCGGCATCGACGTGCTCAAGCAGGTCAAGAAGGAAAAACCGGAACTGGCGGTGCTGATGCTGTCCATGCACCGCGAGGATCAGTACGCGATCCGCTCGCTCAAGGCGGGCGCGTCCGGTTACCTGACCAAGCAGAGCGCGCCGCGCGAGCTGGTCACGGCGATTCGCCAGGTGGCGGGCGGCCTCAAGTACATCAGTGCGGCGCTGGCGCAGGAACTGGCCAACCATGTGGGCGAGGACCACGAGGCGCCGCCGCACGATGCGCTGTCTGACCGCGAATACCAGACCCTGACCATGATCGCCTCGGGCAAGACGGTGGGCATGATTGCCAAGGAACTGTCGTTGTCGGTCAAGACCGTCAGCGAGTACCGGGCCCGGTTGCTGGTCAAGATGAAGCTGAAAAATAGCGCCGAGCTCACGCATTACGCGATTAAAAACCAGCTGATCGACTGAACACGGGCGACGAACGGGGTCGGCAGGAGTAAAATGACAAGTACCAGCCCCAGGTCGTTGTTGGATTGCCTATGTTTAATGCAGAAATGAAAGACGTGTTTCCGTTTCTCCTCCACGCAATGACGCGCGCCGCACGGGCCTATCATGCTACAACCAAGTAAACCCCTTTAGAGGTCGCGCGTTCATGTCCAGCAAACCCACCGTTCCCGAGCAGAATCCGGCCGAGATCGCCCGCGAGGCGTTCAAGCGCCTGGCGCTGCGCCGCATCGCGCCCACGCCCGAGGCCTATCGCGAGATCTACAACGAGATCGCCGGCATCAGCGAGGCGCCCGCTGCTGCCGCAGCTTCTGCGCCGCTCGGCACCATCGATCCGGGCCCGGAGTCGGTGCTGAGCCAGTTCGCCACCCGCCTGACCGAAAACACCGGCGACCTGGCCGACTTCGGCCGCCGGTTCAACCGCGCCGTCAAGTCGCGCGACTGGGACGGCTATGCGCGCATGCTGTCGCAGCTGGTCGAAAAACACTTTATCAGCAGGAAGCCCGGCATCGAAGTGGCCGGCGCCGAGGATGAGCAAAGCCGCGCATTGCGCGAGCTGCTGAGCCGCACGCTCACCTTCGCGGTGGCGTCGCTGCTGGCCGGCGCGCCGGCCATGGCGGCCGAGGCCGAATCGCTGGGCGCGGCCACGCGCGAAGCGCACAGCGAGGAAGCGCTGGCCGAGATCGGCCTGCGCCTCAAGCAGCTGTGCTTCCAGATCGAGGTGCGCGGCGCCGACAGCGGCGAGCAGCAGGAATTGCTGCTGCGCCTGTTCAAGCTGCTGCTGGAAAACGTCAGCGAGCTGCTCGACGACGACAGCTGGCTGCGCGGCCAGATCGAAGCCGTGCAAAGCCTGATCGCCGGCCCGCTCGATGTCCGCGCGCTGGAAGAAGCCACGCGCAGCCTGAAGGAAGTCATTTATAAGCAGGGCCAGCTCAAGCACAGCCTGTCGGACGTCAAGCTCACCGTCAAGAACATGATGATGACCTTTATCGACCGCTTGGGCGCGGTGGCCGCGTCCACCGGCGACTTCCACGAGAAGATCGGCGGCTACTCGGACAAGATCAGCAAGGCCGACAATATCTCCGAGCTCAACAGCATTCTCGACGAAGTGCTCAAGGAAACCCGCACCGTGCAGGCCGAGGCCCTGAAGGCGCGCGACAAGATGGTGCTGGCGCGCCAGGAAGTGCAGGACGCGGAAAGCCGCATCCACGCCCTGGAAGCCAAGCTCCAGCACTTGAGCGAACTGGTACGCGAAGACCAGCTGACCGGTTCGCTCAACCGGCGCGGCCTGGACGACGTGTTCGAACGCGAAACCGCGCGGTCCGACCGTCGCGGCACGCCGCTGTGCATTGCCGTGCTGGACCTGGACGACTTCAAAAAGCTCAACGACACGTACGGCCACATCGCCGGCGACGCCGCCCTCAAGCACCTGGTGAAAATCGTCAAGGAAACCCTGCGTTCGATGGACGTGATCGCCCGCTTCGGCGGCGAGGAGTTCCTGATCCTGATGCCGGAAACCACCATCGAGGCGGCAGCGTCCACCATGACCCGTCTGCAGCGCGAACTGACCAAGCATTTCTTCCTGCACGATAACGAGAAGGTGTTGATCACGTTTTCGGCCGGGGTGGCGCTGCGCCGTCCCAACGAAGAGCAGACCGAACTGGTCAAACGTGCCGATAAAGCCATGTACACGGCCAAGCAGACCGGCAAGAACCGGGTGGTGATGGCGGAATAGGCGCCAAATATTGGCGTGCTTGCCATAAAACTCAACAAGCCCGGTGCCCGCCGGGCTTTTTTTTCGCCTGAATCGACGATAAATAAATTATTTTTTGCCCTAAAGATTGGCGTTTCACGGTCGATTAAGCGGGAACAGCGGCCGAACTTTAGGCCACAAATGAAATTTATAGTTCGTTTCCAGGCCTAAATTTTCCCGCTGGGCAACCGAAAATCATTACAACAGCGGTTTGATTGTCTCGGAACGCGGAGACAGACCAAAGTGAAATGAGCAGCTAGCCCACACCGTAGTAATCTGGAGAATCATCATGGCACAAGTCATCAACAGCAACATCCAATCGCTGAATTCGCAACGTAACCTGAGCAGCTCGCAAACTAATCTGTCGACCTCGTTGCAACGTCTGTCCTCCGGCCTGCGTATTAACAGCGCCAAGGACGACGCCGCCGGTCTGGCAATTTCCGAGCGCTTCACGTCGCAAATCCGCGGTAACCAACAAGCCGCACGTAACGCCAACGACGGCATCTCGCTGGCTCAAACGGCTGAGGGTGGCTTGAGCACCGCTGGCGATCTGCTGCAACGTGTTCGCGAACTGGCAGTTCAGTCCGCCAACGGCACCAACTCGGAATCGGATCGCAAATCGATCCAGAACGAGGTAGCCTCCCTGTCGAAAGAACTGGACCGCGTGGCCAACACCACCCAGTTCAACGGCCAGAACGTGCTGGACGGTTCGCTGACCAACACCCAGTTCCAGGTTGGCGCAAACTCGAACCAGACCATCAACATCGGCGTGGCCAGCGCCAAGGCAACCGACCTGGGTAACAACACCATCAAGCCGACCGCCAGCGCCACCACCATGAACGCGGCTGTTGCCACGGCCACCAACGGGCTGACCGCCGACGAAACGCTGACCATCAACTCGGGCGCTGGCGTGACCAGCACCGTGCTGGCCAAGACGGGCGAAAGCGCCAAGCAGATCGCTGCCAAGGTCAATGCACTGAGCAACACCAGCGGCGTCAGCGCGCAGGCCAAGACCACGGCCACCATCGCCAACATCGGTACGGCAGCGGACGGTTCGATTGCCGATCCGACCGCCTCGCTGGCAGTCTCGTTCACGCTGAAAAGCGCGAACACGGACGCGGTGACGATTTCGTCCTCGGTCAAGAACGGCGACCTGTCGGCCCTGGCGCAAGCCATCAATGCCCAGAGCGGCACGACCAACGTCACGGCCAGCATCAAGGTCAACCAGACCACCAACCAGAAGGAACTGCAGCTCGATAACATCGACGGCGACGACATCTCGGTCGTGGGCGGTGGCGGCACCACCAACGCGGCCATGACCGCTGCCCTGATGCGCGGTCCTGACGTGGCTGGCGTGGCCAGCACCACGACCCAGCCCATGACCGGCACGGTCACGGTGGGCGGCACGCTCGAGTTCTCGTCGGACAGCGGTTTCTCGATCGATTCGACGGGCACCACCATCACCGGCGGCGCCTCGGTCGGTAGCGAACTGTCGTCGGTGGCCAAGATCGACGTCAGCACCGTGGAAGGCTCGAACGCCGCGTTGAAAACCATCGACTCGGCCCTGAACCAGATCAACAAGAACCGCGCTGACCTGGGTGCGATCCAGAACCGTTTCGCTTCGACGATCTCGAACCTGAACACGACGACCGAGAACTTGTCGGCATCGCGTAGCCGGATTCAGGATACCGACTTTGCGCAAGAAACGGCCAACCTGACGCGCGGCCAGATCCTGCAACAGGCAGGTACCGCGATGCTGGCCCAGGCCAACTCGCTGCCGAACGGCGTGCTGTCGCTGCTGCGTGGCTAATCCCTTGGGATGAGTTAGCTCAGAAAAAACTTGCGCTAACCACGCTCCCCGTCTGACTTCGTCAGCCGGGGATTTTTCGTAAAGGACGCATCATGACTATCGACACAATAGGATCTGTCGCCACCGGTCGTCCGGCGGAACGGCAGATTGCAGGCGCCGACGCCGCCGCACCGG
>JBEVMD010000091.1:0-3187 GCA_040508835.1 Duganella sp.
CGCGACGGGCGGGGTCGTGGCCGGGTTATCCCAGCCGCCGCCCAGGGCGCGGATCAGCGCCACCGTAGTCACGGCGCGGGAGCCGCGCAGCTGGACCGCCGTGCGTTCCACCGCCGCCAGGTTGCGCTGGGCGTCGAGCAGATCGATATAGCTCGAACGTCCCGCTGCGTACAGCTTCTGCGCCAGGTCGGCGGACCGGCGGGCCGATACCAGGGCCGACTCCATCTGCGCCGTCTGTCCCGCCAGGATGCGCAGGCCGGCCAGGTTGTCTTCTACCTCGGCAAAGGCCACCAGCACGCTCTGGCGATAGGTGCCCACCGATTCTTCCAGTGCGCCTTCGCTGCGCGTGATGTTGGCCTTGTTGCGGCCACCGTCGATGATCGGCAGCGACATCAGGGCGCCCAGCATCCACGAGCGGCTGCTCCACTGGAACACGTTCGACACCGTGTCGGCTGCCGAATAACCGCCGCTGCCGCTCAGGGTCAGCGCCGGGAACATGGCCGAGCGCGCCACGCCGATGCGGGCATTGGCCGCTTCCATCGTCCGCTGGGCGGCGGCGATGTCGGGACGGCGCTCGAGCAGCGACGACGGCAGGCCGGCCGGGATGGTCGGCAGCAGCGCGGTGTCGAGCAGCGGGCTGGCGCCGGCCGCGTAGCTGGCCGCCGGTTTGCCCAGCAGGACCGCCAGCGCATGTTCGCTGGTGACGCGCTGGCGCTGCAGGCCGATGGCTTCCGACCGCACGGTGGACAGCTCGGTCCTGGCGCGCGACAGGTCGAATTCGCCGATGTCGCCCAGGTCGAAGCGGCGCTGGTTGACTTTCACGTCCTCTTCGCGCGTCTGCACCGTGCGTGCCAGCGTTTCCAGCTCGGCGTCGGTGGCGCGCAGACGGAAATATGTCTGCGCCACGTCGGCCTGCACCGACAGCAGCACCGAGCGGTACGTCGCCTCGATCGAGGCAGCGTCGCTGCGGGCGGCCGCCACGTTGGACGAGACGCGGCCGAACAGGTCGACCTCGTAGCTGGCCGACAGGTTGGCGCTGTACACATTACCGGGGCGCAGCGCGGTGCCGTCGGGCAGGCCCTGCGACGTGGCCGACAGGCGCTGGCGCTGGGCGCCGGCGTTCACGCCCACTTGCGGCACGCGGTCCGCTTCGGCCACGCCGGCAATGGCGCGGGCCTGCTTGACGCGGGCAGCCGCCACGGCCAGGTTGGCGTTGGCGCGGGTGGCTTCGGCGATCAGGTCGTTCAAGGCCGGATCATTAAAGGCCAGCCACCACTCGCCGCGCGGCTGCGCCTCGGCCGGTTGCGCCTGTTTCCAGGTGCTGCCGTCGGCGGCGGTCTGCACGGCCGTCGCCACTTCGGACGGCACGGGCGCCTGCGATTCCTTGAACGCGGCAGGCGTTTCCATGGCCGGCTGCTTGAACTCGGGAGCGGCGCAGGCAGTCATCAGCAACGCAGCCATGATGGTGGACAAGGCGGGAGCGAGGCCTTTGGCGCTCATCGTAAGCTTGTTCATATTAGTGGGTCCCTTCCAGTTTGGGGGCGATGACGGCAGGTTCGCCGGCCACCACGGTTTTCTTGCCTTCCATCCGGACTGCCAGCTTGCGCAGCAGGACGTAGAACACGGGCGTCAGGAACAGGCCGAAGAAGGTCACGCCCAGCATGCCGGCAAACACCGCCACACCCATCGCGTGGCGCATCTCGGAACCGGCGCCGGTGGAGAACACCAGCGGCAGCACGCCCATGATGAATGCGATCGACGTCATCAGGATCGGACGCAGACGCAGGCGGCACGATTCCAGCGCCGCATCGACGATGCTGCGGCCATGCAGTTCCAGTTCCCGCGCAAATTCCACGATCAGGATCGCGTTCTTCGACGCCAGCCCCACCAGCACGAACAGGGCGATCTGGGTGAACACGTTGTTGTCGCCAGCGGTCAGCTTCACGCCGATCAGGGCGCACAGGATCGACATCGGCACGATCAGGATCACGGCCAGCGGCAGGGTCCAGCTCTCGTACTGGGCGGCGAGCACCAGGAACACCAGCAGCACGCACAGCGGGAACACATACATCATCGTGTTACCGGACAGGATGTCCTGGTACACCAGTTCGGTCCATTCGTAGCTGATCCCCTTCGGCAGCACTTCGTTGACGATTTTCGTCATCTCGGCCTGGGCTTCGCCCGACGATACGCCCGGCGCCGGCGCGCCATTGATCTCGGCAGCGACGAACGCGTTGTAGCGCTGCACGCGGTCCGGGCCATAGGTGTCCTTCACGCGCATCAGCGACGACAGCGGGATCATCTCGCCACGGTCGTTACGTACCTTGAGCTGGCCCATGTCTTCGGCATGCGAACGGAACTGCTGGTCGGCCTGGACGCGCACCTGGTAGGTACGGCCAAACTGGTTGAAGTCGTTCACGTACAGCGAGCCCAGATTGATCTGCAAGGTCTGGTAGATCGTGTTGAGCGGCACGCCGAGCTGCTTGGCTTTGACACGGTCGATATCGGCAAACAGCTGCGGCACGTTGATCTGGTAGCTCGAGAACACGCCGGCGAGCTTCGGATTTTCAGCGGCCTTGGCCTGCACCAGCTGCACGGCCTTGTATAGCGCGTCGTAACCGAGGTTGTCGCGGTCTTCCAGCATCAGCTTGAAGCCGCCGGTAGTACCCAGGCCATTGACGGGCGGTGGCGGCAGCACCATCACGAACGCACCTTCGATGGCGCCCATGCGCTTGTTGATTTCACCGGCGATGGCTTCGGCCGACTGGTCCTTGCCGGTACGCTGGTGGAAGTCGGACAGGCCCACGAACACGATACCGGCGTTCGGCGCATTGGTGAAACCGTTGATCGACAGGCCAGGGAAGGCCACCGCGCTTTCCACGCCAGGCTGTTTCAGGGCCAGGTCGGACATGCGCTTGATCACGTCTTCGGTGCGGTCCAGGCTCGCGGCGTCCGGCAGTTGGGCGAAGGCCACCAGGTATTGCTTGTCCTGGCCAGGTACGAAACCGGTCGGGGTGGTGGCGAAGCCGAACCAGGTCAACACCATGAAGCCTGCATACATCACAAGGGCGATACCGCTGCTGCGGATCACCCGCGCCACCGTGCTGACATAGCCATGGCTGGCTTTTTCGAAGAAGCGGTTGAATGGGCGGAACAGCCAGCCACCGAAGAGTCGGTCCAGGAATCT